>JAYZAR010000400.1:0-27696 GCA_036339635.1 Planctomycetota bacterium
GAACGACTATGTCTACGTTCTAACGGAGACCGGTCGCCAGATCGCCCGGAATCATCTGCAGGACTGCAGCTACTACGGCGCCTGCCCGGTGCCGCTGGAAGACTACATCGCCAGCGTCAACATTCAAACGATCGAAGGCCAATACCCCAAGAAACAAGATCTCCTCGAAGCCTTTCATGACCTGCTTATCAATCCTCGGATGCTTGAAAAACTGGGGCCAGCGGTCGCAAGCGGAAGAGGCATGTTCCTGTTTGGCTTTCCGGGTAACGGCAAGACATCGATCGCAGAGCGGGTAACTGGCGCCTTTGGAAAGTACGTTTGGATACCCCACGCCGTCGATATCGACGGAGACATCCTGCGAATCTTTGATCCGATGTGTCATGCACTCTGCATGCCTGAAGCCACAAGCGGCTTACTGGATATCGGCGGACTTGACAAACGCTGGGTGCGAATCACCCGTCCCACGATCGTCGCCGGCGGCGAATTGACCATGGATATGCTTGAGGTGCAATGCAACAGCGAGAGCAATATCAGCGAGTCCCCGCTGCAGCTAAAAAGCAACGGCGGCACGCTCGTGATCGACGACTTCGGTCGCCAACAAATGCGAGTCGATGAACTCTTGAACCGTTGGATCGTGCCACTGGAGAAGCGTTACGACTTTTTAAACATGGCCAGCGGAAAAAAAATCCAAGTCCCCTTCAATCAGCTGGTCGTGTTCAGCACGAACCTAGAACCTCGAGATCTCGTCGACGATGCATTCTTGCGGCGAATCCCCTACAAAATAGAGGCCGAAAATCCGCCAGAAGCGGATTTTCGAAAACTGTTCGAAATCATGTGCAAGGTCACCAATGTGCCCTACAACACCAAGGCAATTGATTACCTGATCAAGACCCATTACACACCGCTCAATCGGCCAATGCGAATGTGCCAACCACGTGACCTGCTGCTGCAAGTTAAGAACTACTGCCTCTACAACGACCTGCCAATTGAGCTCAAAAACGAATACCTCGATTTCGCGTGCGAAAACTACTTCTCCGTCATGTAGTTTCAGCCGGCCCAACAAGTTGCCCCACCGCTCGACCAGCCTTTCGCGGCACGACGGCAGATCCGCGCGCGACATGACGAAAGTCGCAAGCCACAGAGCAAGCTATCGGGTTCTTAACGGCTGCCGAACACCAATGACCAGCGATTGACCAGCCATCGCCGCGGCATCATCGCCATCCTGCAGGATCACATTCCGGCGTTCACTCATAGGGCAGCATCGCATCGCCGGAAACGATCGCCAGACCAACATGGACTCAACCGGCGGAGACGGAATCGCTGGAGACCGCAGGACCTTCAGGTGACTCCGGTTCCTCCGGCACGGCTGGGTCCTCTGGAGCCCGTTTGCGGAGTTTGCGCTGCAACGAGCGGCGGTGAATCCCCAAGCGACGGGCCGCCTCACTAATGTTACCGCCACAATCGGAAAGCACTCGGTGGATATGCTCCCACTCATTCCTCGCAAGCGAAGGTGCCGGGAACGCAACGGCCCCATCGGGAACGCTCGGCTCTTCGCCCCGCATAAAGGCCGAAAGGATGTCGTCAGCATCAGCCGGCTTGCTCAAAAAGTTAACGGCGCCAGCACGCACGGCATCAATCGAAGCTGGAATACTGCCGAAACCTGACAGCATGATTATCCGCGTGCTCGGCTTGATTTGCAGCAACTTCCGTAACAGTTCAAGACCGCTCTTGCCCGGCATCCGCAGATCGAGCACAGCAAGCTCGGTTGGCCGGTCGGTGAAAACCGCAACCGCCTCTGCAAAGTCCCCCGCCGACTCCACTCGAAATCCACGCTGCCGCATCGCTATCGAAAGTCGTTCGCGAAGGACAAATGTGTCGTCGACTAACAGAATGCTGTGAGCCCCCACAGTTGTCGCATCATAGACGGGAGCAGAATCCATTGAACTAATACGGGGTTGAGAGGGCAGAAGACACCAAAACTTGCTCGCTCTTGTAGTATAGCAGACGGAGCAAGCACCCCCTCTATTCCCGTGCAGCATGGCCATCAAGTGGTATCGACACGATCGCCGTTGTCCCTTCGCCAGGAATCGAGCGGAACTCTAACTGGCCACCCATTTGGGAAATGACATTCCTAGTCAAAAACAGGCCCAATCCAATTCCACGCCCCGGTTGCTTGGTCGTAAAAAATGGATCTGAAGCTCGTTCCAAAATATCTTCGGTCATCCCTTGCCCACCGTCCAAAACCGAGAGCAGCAGTTGGCCTTCCTCCAAACGTGATTCCAATCGCACACGACCTCTTTCACCACTAGCGTCCAACCCGTTATGAATCAGGTTGCGAACGGCTTGGGCCACTGCCTCCTGTGGCACCCATAACTGGCGACTCTCGACCGCTTCGGAACTATCGATCACATCAACTCGATGGGGATCCCGAATTCCTTCCAACGTGGCATCGATCAATTCGCCAATGGTCGTGCGATCCCAGCTACTCGCCATCGAATCACCCGCGGCTGAACGCATCCTGCTGAGAATGGATCGGCACATCTCTAACTGACCATCGATCAATCGCAAATCAGTATCCACCGAGGGAGGCTTGTCGCAATCCTCCAGATGGCGTGACAACTCTCGAACGATCACGTCAATGGTTGAAAGTGGTGTTGCCAACTCGTGAGCCGCACCAGCAGCCAACGTTGTCAAACCCTCCAAACGTTGACTCGCTGCCTGCGCCGCCTGAGTGGCTAACAATTGTCGCTCTCGCTGTTTCAACTCACCAGCCGTCCGCGTCACAAAGTAAGTCACGACGGAAGAACAGGTTGCAAAAGCGAGCATCAAGCCCCCCGCCTGCAAACTAAACCCCTCGGGCCGAAACAGCTCGATGCCCCTAACGGGAATGAAATCTTGCAACAGAAACGTATAACCAGCGATTGCAGTCACCGTCAGACTCCAAGCCGCCCGCGGTCGAATCATCACCCCACCAACAGCCAAGTTGACGAAGTAAAAAAAACTAAAAGGATTGCCAACCCCACCACTGAAATACAACATCGCAGTCAACGTTAACAGGTCCAGCAGCATCAGCCCGAGTGCGACGTGCTGCTGAGTGGGCGGCTCATCCGCCGGATGCTCTCCGGACAGCGACCAGGGCAGATCATCTACCTTGTTTTCCTCTCTCGATGGCTTGAGTGCCATGAGCCACAACGCGTAAATCGCGTTTGTCACCGCCGTCAACGCAACGAGTCCAAGCAATTGCGGATAAGAGAGCGTAATACCCGTGATCCAACCCGTCGCCAAGATGGTGATCAACTGGCCGACCACAGCGAACCAACGCAACCGCAATAACCAAGTCGACGAGCCCAATGGCACCGAGGCGATCAGTGGCAGCGTCAGGGATTCACGACCGGTGCGCACAGCTGTCAATTCAATTCATTTCGCGGCGAGCGAGTTCGTCGCGAAGTCTTGCCGCGAGCTCGTATTGCTCAAGTTCCACCGCCTCAGCGAGCTGTTCCTTCAACGTCCGACCAACAGAATATTCGCTGCGAAGCGACTCACGTAATTCAATCAAACGCACAACGAGCTCGTCGGAATCGAAATGCTCCTCCGCGTCATGCTTGTCAAAAAAACCTCGCATGATTTCGAGTCCAGAATTGACGGCCTGGATCGCTGATTCCGCTCCAGACTCATCTAATTCACCCAGAGCCTCGGCCTGCGTTCGATGAAATAAAACAAATGGCCGGTATTGCTCGTGAACACTTGCCCATTCTTCATCAGGACTCATCAATTCACTCAGATCCATCAACCTTAAAGTATGATCAGCATCCATTACGGCACGGTGATAATACTGCAAACGCAACCAGCAGATTCGACGGTGGTAAAACTGCATGAACTCTCGATCAACATCCGCACACTCATCCTCATTGAGCTCGCGGTCAGGATCATCTGCGTGGGCCTGCTGAAGATATTCCAACACCGTCTCACGCTGACGATATTGATCACCGTCTGGCCGCCCCGTCGTTTCGAGTTGCAAAACCCCCATGTCAACACGCATCTGGATCACGTCCCGCTCCCCGTTCCCCTTCACCAGCCGCACATTTAGCGTTGTGGGATCGAAAGCCCAGTTTGTGAGAATGTCGTCAAGATTTTTGGATCGCTTCATGGCCTGTCGGAAAGCGAGAAATTGTCGTCGCGTCACAAGTATACCCAGAGATTTCTCGGTGGAATGTGTAGCTCGTCTTTTTCGAAATGTGTGGCAAGACGCATTCTATTTCCGAATCGTGCCACGATACGAGAAAAAAGGGTTGAGAGCAAAGGTGAATGCCAATCCACTTGATTAAAGCACAGTCTGGACACTTTCATGATCGCCCCGGCGACTCAGAAATCATCACGCGAAGGGTTTTGACGCTGACGTTTCTTCTCGGATTGCCCTCGTTTATGCTCCAGCCTTCGACGCTGACTTCCCTTGGTAGGACGCGTTTTCTTGCGGGTTTTAGGCGGTGATTGGCATTCCAACAGCATACTGACCAGTCTACTGCGAACATCTGCCAAGTTTCGGATCTGATCGCGGTATTGTTCGCTGTGTAAAACCAACTGTCCTTCACGATTGATCCGATTTCCGTACCGTGTTGTGAACCGGCGGCACCAAGCGGCATCCAATTGCGACGATCGCTCCGGTGACCAGCGTAGAGTGATTTTTGAGTTGACTTTGTTAACATTCTGCCCGCCCGGACCGCTGCTTCGTGCCGTCGTCACCGAGATTTCTTTCTCGGGAATGGTCAAGCGTGAATTGACGTAGAGGTCCGGCATGGTTTTTCGATTCTTTACCTAATAAGCTCGATCCGTTCTTGATGAAAGCTTGGAAGCAGGCGATCAGGAATCGAGTCGGATCCGACCGCTGTGATTGCTTACCAACTGTGATTGCTTACCAACCAAGGCAAACTTCAGTCCTGCAACCAAAACTCATCAATCAGGTCAGTTGAGTCCCTGTGCTCGGAAAATACCATTGTTAATATGATGCTCGATCGTACTGGAAGCATGGCTATCGTTCCGGAGTTACGCAGTCGCTCGCTCCAGCCTCACTCGCCTTGGACATCTCTCCGCGTCGGCATGGTCGAATCGTAGCAAAGACCCGCAACCAATCATCATACCGAAACCGCGTCGGTGAAACCCCTAACAGGAGTTCTAACCCCATGTTCTATCGCTCCCTCGGCTTGATCGCTTGGATGGCCGTTCAGCTTGCTCCGGTATCCGGTCAAGAGCAATGGCCACGATTCTTAGGGGTCAACTTTGATGGCACGGTTGAGCCCGATGCATCGTTCGACTGGTCTCAGGAACCGTCCCTTGCTTGGTCAATTGAAGCCGGTAGTGGCTACGGCATTGGTACGGTCGCTGAAGGCCGCTACTTACACTTTGATGCGGTACCATCCGCAGACGGTTTCGGTGTTCAAGAGCGATTGCGTAGCTTTGATTTAGAGAGCGGCGAACTTCAGTGGGTTCACACTCAACCAATCGTCTATCGAGATCTTTACGGCTACGAGGATGGGCCGCGGAGCAGTGCCTCGGTGAATGGCAACCAGATATTTACACTTGGTGTTTCTGGAAACCTTACCTGCCGCGAATTGGCAACGGGAAATCAAACGTGGATGGTTAATACCAGCCAACAATACGGCGTTGTGCAAAATTTCTTCGGAGTCGGATCTTCGCCATTGGTGCTCGACAACCAAGTCATCGCCATGGTTGGGGGCAGTCCTCCCGAAGATCAAAACATCGCTCCCGGTCGACTCGATCGAGTCATCCCTAACGGCTCAGCTCTCGTCTGCTTCGATCGCAAGACCGGCAAGGAACGATGGAGTGGTGGTAATGACTTGGCCAGCTACAGCAGCCCAAGAACCCTCCAGGTTGGTGATGAAACATTAGTGTTGCTACTCGCCCGTGGCGGCCTGCTTGCGCTCGACCCAAACACCGGTGAGGTGCGTTGGCGATTCGACCATCGCGCATCAACCCTCGAAAGTGTAAACGCGATGATGCCAGTCGTTAACGGCAAGCAAGTATTCATCAGTGAGTGCTACGAAATCGGAAGTGCGCTTCTAAATGTTGACGGACAATCGGCAAAATTAGTTTGGCAAGATCCCCCGCGGGACAGACGTCGACAAGCAATGCGTTGCCACTGGTCAACGCCGATCCTGATTAACGGATACCTTTACGGATGCAGCGGCCGCAACGCACCCGACAGTGATTTCCGTTGCATCGAGTTCAGTAGCGGAAATGTTCAATGGAGCGATCCACGCCGGATTCGATCCTCGGTCACGCGAGTCGGAGACAACTTGGTTCTGCTTGAAGAACGCGGCACAGTGCAAGTCATCCGCCCCACACCAGAGACGTTAGAAATTGTCTCAGAGTGGGATTTTTCGGTTCCAGACGAAAAACGACCTGCCATCCGTTATCCATGCTGGGCGGCACCGTTAGTTGTTGGAGATCGACTCTTGATTCGAGGCGACGAGAACGTGCTTTGCTTGAAAATAAAAACAAAGTGATGCCGTGACGCAACGAACATGCCTCGAAATACATCTCTGCGTCAGCTCAATTGCAATTAAAAAAGTCATTTCGAAGCACAGCAGCAGCTAATTTGGATTGATTCGCCAATCCACAAAAAGCCTTTTTCTTTCGTCAATCGTTGACTTTCGGCACTTCCCATCACGCTACTCTCCCCTGTTCGCCCGCACCATTCGCGAGGCTTGGCTTTCCTGATAGGATGAGGACGGAGGGGTGCTTGCCCTGATAAAAAATGATTACCGAAACTTTTAAACCGACTGCAGATTCCAGCGTGTCCAACCCTACCACACCGAAGCCAGCGAACGGCTCCGCGTCGCGAGTGCCGAGCCAATCCTCCGGTTCGGACGAACCTTTTTTCGTTGATCGCAACGAACCGATTGCGAACCACGTCGATCTTCCCCGAATCGAAGCCGCGGTCCGCTCGATCCTGGCGGCCGTCGGCGAAGATCCAGATCGCGATGGACTTTTGGAGACTCCAGCCCGTGTCGCCCGCATGTATGCCGAGATGTTCGCGGGCTTGAAGAGCGATCCTGGTCGACATCTTTCGAAGGTGTTCTCCGAAACTTACGACGAAATCGTGCTCGTGCGGGATATCAGTTTCTGCTCCATGTGCGAACACCACTTACTCCCATTTACCGGAAAAGCGCATATCGCCTACCTACCGAGCGGCAAAGTGGTTGGTTTAAGCAAACTAGCGAGGGTGGTCGAGGAGGTCGCTCGTCGTCCTCAGGTCCAAGAGCGGCTGACGCAAACGGTTGCGGACATGGTGGAAGACCGGCTTAGCGCACGAGGCGTCGCCGTTGTTTGCGAATCGACACACAGCTGCATGACGATGCGTGGCGTCCGAAAGCCTGGGAGTTTGTGTCTGACGAGTGCCATGAGAGGGGTATTTCGAAAGGATCCAATGAGCCGGGCTGAAGTCCTGGGGTTAATCAATCGTCAGCCGAGCTAGGCAGATTTTCTAAGAATCACCCGAAAGTTTGGATTGCCTCCTTGACGAAGCGGGTGGTCAGCGATCGAAATAGACCGCATGGACACTGAACGACTGCGGGTACAAGACGATCTGAGGGGCATCGTGGGAGACGACGTCTTCTGCGATCCGGTGATGGCGCAGGTATATGCCTCTGACGCGAGCATTTATCAAATGCCGCCGATTGGGATCGTGCGGCCGCGTAACATCGCGAGCGTCGTTGCGACTGTCCAATATGCGGCGGAAAATAAGCTGTCGATTCATCCTCGAGGTGGTGGTAGTGGTTGCGCGGGGGAATCGCTCGGCGGCGGACTGATCCTCGATTTCTCAACCTACATGCGTCGGGTGTCGATTTCACCTGACGACTCGCGGGCGACCGTTCAGAGCGGCGCGATGCTGGCCGAGCTCAATCGCACCCTCAAGCCGCGCGGCCGCTGGTTCGGTCCCGACCCAGTCAATCGCAGCATAACCACCATGGGCAGCGTGCTAGCGACCAATGGCTCCGGCAGCCACTATCTCCGGAGCGGTTCGGCTCGCGATACGATCGAATCGATGCGGGTTGTCACGATCGATGGGGAGTTGATCGAACTCTCTAGGAACAAAATCGATGATGAGGGGACTCCAGGTCGACTCGCTCGTGGAATCATTGAGATCCACAAACAGTTTCGTCCACTGATCGAGCAGCGACGAAACGCGCCCCAATCTCGAGGCGGTTACCGACTGGACGACGTCATTGGAGACGACGGCCTTGTTGACATGGCCAAGTTCATGGTCGGAACACAGGGTACGCTTGGCATCATGATCGATGCCACAGTCCGCACGGAATCGATTCCCACCCATCGCGGATTGGTACTGCTATTTTTCCACCGTCTGGACTCCGCTGCGCGGTGCGGCGTCGAAGCCCTCAATCACGGCTTGGTTGCCTGCGACTTGATGGATCGCCGACTGCTGCAAATGGCTCGAGATACCGATCCCAGATTCGATTCCTTGCTGCCGCGGGAAGCCGAGGCGATGCTGCTGTTAGAGATCCAAGGTGAATCCCTTGGTGACCTCTACGATCGCATGTCCGTCATCCAAGAGAATTTATCAAAAGGATCCGATGGTGCCTTCGCGACAATCGATACGGTCAAGCAGGAAGAGCGTGATCTTTACTGGTCACTCTCTCGACGCATGATCCCACGTCTGTATCGATTCAAAGGCAATGAATCACCAATCCCTTTTACCGAGGATCTTTCGGTTCCACCAATCCAATTACCCGACCTCCTGTCTTCGATCCAAGAAACCCTGCAACGACACAAGACGACCGCGACCATCTTTGCACATGTCGGTCACGGCCAGTTGCATTTAAGGCCATTCTTGGATCTTGGCAGTGCCATCGACCGCGTCCGCCTGCAAGAACTGTCAGAGGAAATCGCCGCGGTTGTCTGGCGGCATGGGGGTGAAGTGAGTGTTGAACGGGCCGCCGGGCTAAGCCGCTCCTATTTACTACCAAAACAATACGGTGACCTGTGGCAAGCCTTGGGACAAGTGAAGCGGTTATTTGACCCTCAACACCGGCTCAACCCGGGGAAGCTCTTTGGAGCAGTACTGCAGAAACCAAACGAAAATCTGCGGCCGGCAAATCAGACGATCGAAATCGCGTCAGACAAACGTGTTTTGATCAATGCCGATGAACCGATCGTGCAAGCTGCAAAAGAGACCGGCACCTCAGTGCCCCAACTACAAGTCTTGCAACAATGGCCCGCCAGCCAGCCGATCACCAAAGCCACGCGAGGTTGCAATGGTTGCGCTCGCTGCCGAACGACTTCACCCCGCGAGCGGCAATGCCCCGTGTTTCGCGCGAAGCATAACGAGGAAGCTTCGCCGCGAGCAAAAGCAAATTTGCTCCGCGGAGTCCTCAGTGGACAATTAGAAGTGGATGACTTAGCGGGTGAACAAGCAAAAGCAATCGCTGACCTTTGTTTCAATTGCCACCAATGCCGGCTGGAATGCCCGGCATCGGTCGACATCCCAAAAATTGTTGGTGAACTAAAAGCTCAATACGTTGCGACCAACGGACTATCCCTATCAGATTCACTGATCGGCCGTATTGACACCGTTGCTGCTTGGGCAGCTCAACTTCCTTGGCTGGCAAATCTATTGATTCGCAATCGCTTCTCGCGTTGGCTTGCCGAACGCGCCTTTGGTTTGTCGGCGGCTCGTGAATTACCGCCGATTGTTCGCGAGACATTCCTCCGTCACGCCGTCCGCCGCCGCTGGACCAAGCCGATCGCGGCTGGCGGGTTGAAAGTCGTTTACTTTGTCGACCACTACGCGAATTATCATGATCCGGATATCGGGAAAGCGTTGGCCGAAATCCTGCAACAGAACGGCATCGGTTTGTACGTTCCCACTTCACAAGCCAACAGCGGCATGGCCCGCATCACAAGCGGAGACCTCAAAGGTGCCCGCAGGATCGCCAGAAAAAATGTCCGCTTGCTCGCCGAACTCGTTCGCCAAGGTTACGACATCATCGCCACCGAACCGGCGGCGTTACTTTGTCTAAAACATGAGTATCCGAATTTATTGGATGATGAGGATGCTCATTTGGTTGCCGAAAACTCATCCGAGGCGTGCGACTTTTTCTGGAAACTCCATCAAGCCAATCGGCTCGCACTCGACTTCAATCCAATCTCCACCACCATCGCATACCACCAACCCTGTCATCTTCGAGTCCTTGACCCGCAACAGGTTGGCTCCCAACTGCTGGAGCTGATTCCCGGGGTAATGGTCGATCGGGTGGAGGCTGGCTGTACCGGCATGGCGGGAACCTGGGGCTTACAACGCAAGAACTACCGGAGTAGCCTCCGAATCGGCTGGCCGTTAATTTCCGCAATGCGAGCAGCTCGAGTCTCGATTGCCACCACCGAATGCAGTGCATGCAAAATGCAAATCGAACATGGCAGTGCTCGGACAACCCTGCACCCACTAAAACTTCTAGCATATGCTTACGGGCGAATGCCGAAGATTGAAAAAGAATTGGTCCCCGAACCGAATGCTTAACAAAAGAAACCCATAACGAACCACCCATCCTCGATTTTTCTCTCACGAATCATTCATGCAACTCGACGTGCTCCTTTTCGCCGCAGCCCGGCAAATGGCTAACTGCGATCACGTCACCATCGAGGTCGGTGACAATGCGACTGCAGCGGATGTGCTGCAAGCATTAGGCAGACAGCATCCGCAGCTTGACGGTTTGCTCCCGTCGTGCCGCCTTGCCGTCGACTGCACCTATGTCGATTCAGAAAATCCAATCAATCGTGACAGTGAAGTCGCCCTCATCCCACCAGTCAGCGGTGGTTAGCGAGGTGAGCCGTTATGACAGACCGTAATATCTGCGTTCAAATTATCGACACACCGATCCAATGGGATCAGCTCATCTCAAAGGTCGCCGATCCGGATGCGGGGGCTCATGGCTGGTTCGTCGGTGTCACCCGCCGCACCACCGACTCCCGTGTCACTGAAACACTCGCCTATGAAGCCCACCTACCGATGGCGACTCGCGAGCTGGAAAAAATTGCGGCGGCCGCAATCGAGAATTTCTCGCTTTTCCAAGTCGTAATCGTGCACCGTCTTGGGGAAGTCCCCATCGGTGAAGCAAGTGTTGTCGTCGGCTGCAGCAGTGGGCATCGGCCCGAGACTTTCGAAGCTTTGTCATGGATCATGGATACGCTTAAGAGGGAAGTTCCTATCTGGAAACGCGAGCAATACGTCGACGGATCGACCGAGTGGGTACATCCCACACCGGCCGATAGTGAACAAGCATGACCACCAAACCCCGCATCTATCTCGATCACGCCGCAACCTCCTGGCCAAAATCCCCAACGGTGATCCAAGCGATGACCGATTTCATGCGTGACTGTGGCGCGGCTGCCGGAAGGGGCGGGTATGACGCGGCTGCGGCAGCCGACCGGATTGTTACGACAACGCGGCGTCGAATCGCTGCCTTAGTTGGCGCAGAATCCACCGACTCAATTTCCTTACACAGCAACGGAACCACCGCACTGAACGCTGCAATCCACGGTGTCCTAAAACAGGGGGATCACGTTGTCACCTGTGCTGCCGAACACAATTCAGTGCTCCGGCCACTTCATGGCTTACAGCGACGGGGGGAAATCGAACTGACCCTCGTCCCGGTGGACCAATCTGGCAAAGTGGATCCGCAGCAACTTCTTGATGCGACCCGGTCAAACACGCGGATGGTTACCCTGACGCACGCCAGCAATGTCACCGGCGCCGTGCAACCGGTCGCCGAAATTGCCACCGCGCTCCGGGATAGGTCAACGCTGTTCCTCTGCGATGCAGCCCAAACATTCGGAACGCTGCCGATCAATGTCGATGGCATTGACCTGCTGGCAGCCCCCGGGCACAAAGCATCTGGCGGTCCCTTGGGAACGGGGTTTCTCTACGTCGCAACTCAGATTGAAGATCAGGTCGAGCCCTCCATCCAAGGCGGAACAGGGAGCCAGAGCGAATCGCTTGAAATGCCAATCACCATGCCGAGCAAACTAGAACCGGGAAATCTGAATGTACCGGCCCTGGCCGGGTGGTCGGTCGCCTTGAAAGAAGTTTTGGACGATGGAATTGAAACCCGCCAACGTCAAGCAATTCAACTTTCCAAGCTTTTGCACGATGCTTTATCTGACATGTCGGGGCTACGTAGCTATGGTGAACGGGATCAGTTACCGATCGCCAGCATCTCGATCGACGGCCTCGCCCCAATTGATGCCGCCATCGTGCTGGATTCCGAGTATGGAATCGAGACCCGCGCCGGATTGCATTGTGCAGGAGCGATCCACTCTTTTCTTGGTAGTCAAGATCAGGGAACCCTGCGGATCAGCGCTGGTCACGAAACCAAGGAATCCGACATAACAAAGGCTACTGAGGCCTTGCAGTCGATAACAGGCATGATGCGGTCATTGGAATAAACCAACGATGACACCGCCCAAAACATCCCTCCTTACCCGCTCGAATTGATTCAATGAAGCCTTTGCTCCCGTTTCTAACACTGATTCTCGCAACTGGCGTGGCACAGGGCCAAGGCACCCGTTCCGATTACGAACGCTCGGCGAACTATGGAAAGCGTCACACCGGCCTCCTCGTTCGTAATCAAATTACCCCCAACTGGTTTGGAACTAGTGGAGACCGCTTTTGGTACCAAGTTTCAACCGGCAAGAACTCGCACGAATTCATCCTGGTCGATGCTTCGTCTGGCACTCGCCACTTGGCATTCGACCATGAAACAGTTGCAAAACAACTGACCGAACTCACCGGCGCCCCTGTTCGTGGAGACGCGTTGGAACTAAAAGCACTACGCTTCAGTGACGATGCGTCGACGTGCCAGTTTCAATTCAAGGGAAAGGCTTACCGACTCGAATTATCAAGCGGTGACCTGAAAGTCGGCATCTCGCAAAACGTGAACGTTGAAACGGAAGGCCTAACACCGCAGATGCGGGTTGTGCGAAGTCGCCAAAACGGCCCCCCCACGCAAATCAAATTCACCAACCGACTCGATGAATCACTCGCGATTTTCTGGGTCAAAAGTGATGGTGGATTGCAGCGTTACGGATCAGTTGCCGGCGGTTCAGAAGAACGATTGAGCACCTATGCCGGTCACGCATGGTTGCTAAAAAACAGAGGTGGCGATCTCATCGCCGCGTTCGTCGCATCACCGAACCGCACCAACGCGATCATTGACGAAGATATACCTCAACCCAAGCAAACACAAGTCAGAAAAAGGCCAACGAACGATCGCCAATCGCCCGACGGTCGCTGGCAGGTCGCCCTCGACGAATGCAACGTGACGCTAATCGATCGCGAATCCGAACAAACGAAAACATTGACTGAGGATGGAACTGACGACAGCAGTTTCGGGGGACGCGTTTGGTGGGCGGCTGACTCCAGCGCCTTTGTTGTCATGCGAACGCAGCGAGCGACCACAAGACAAATCTCCATTGTGAATTCATCACCTGGTAATTCAGTTCACCCCCAGGTTCTCACCTTGTCCTACGCCAAGCCAGGTGACGAATTGAACCAATCACGACCGGTCCTGTTTTCTGCTCAGCAGGATTGGCAGCCACGCATGATCGACAATTCGTTATTCCCAAATCCGTTCGCCCTGAACAATCTTAAATGGCACGACAATTCTAGGTCATTCTCGTTTTTGTATAACCAACGCGGGCACGAAGTCCTGCGTTTGATTCAAGTCGATGCGACGTCCGCAACAGCCCGAATCGCGATCGATGAACCAAGCGACACTTTCATTTGCTACTCCCAAAAATCATATCTACGACGAATTGACGAACGGGATGAAGCAATCTGGATGAGTGAACGCAGTGGCTGGAACCATCTGTACCTAATCGACACCAACACAGGCAAAGTAAAGAACGCAATCACCTCTGGAAATTGGGTCGTCCGTGGCGTGGAACGACTTGACCTAGAGAAGCGACAGATCTGGCTTTCCGTTTCAGGGATCGACGACGGCCAAGACCCCTACCACCTGCACTTGATCCGCGTGAACCTGGACGGCACCGACTTGGTGCGGCTAACAGCCGGGGATGGAACACATCGCTGGGAAGACTCACCAAATGGAGATTATCTGATTGACACTTTTTCGCGCGTCGATTTGCCGCCCGTCTGCGTCCTGCGCAGCGCTTGGACTGGCGAACGGATCTGCGAATTAGAACGCGCTGACATCAAAGAACTGCTCGAATCCGGCTGGCAACCGCCAGAGCGGTTCGTCGCCAAGGGACGTGATGGTGTAACCGATATTTACGGAATCATTGTCCGACCAACCAACTTTGAACCTGATCGAGAATACCCTGTATTGGAAGCGATTTACGCGGGTCCCCATTCGGCTTTCGTACCGAAGAATTTCGGCCTGCACCCACGACTCTACGAAATGGCAGAACTCGGCTTCATCATCGTCAAAATGGATGGCATGGGTACCAGTCATCGAAGTAAAGCTTTTCACGATGTCTGCTGGAAAAACCTTGGCGACAGTGGCTTTCCGGACAGAATCGCGTGGATCAAGGCGGCCGCGAAAACGCGACCTGAGATGGATCTAGATCGAGTCGGGATCTGGGGAGGGTCTGCCGGTGGGCAGAGCGCGATGCGAGCCTTGATCGCTCACAGTGACTTCTACCATGCGGCAGTCGCCGATTGTGGCTGCCACGATAACCGAGTCGACAAGATCTGGTGGAACGAACAATGGATGGGCTGGCCCATCGGGCCCCACTACGGTGAACAATCCAACGTCACCCAAGCACACCGACTGCGTGGTGACCTAATGCTGATCTGGGGAGAACTCGACCGAAACGTCGACCCGGCCAGCACAATGCAAGTCATCGACGCCCTGGTCAAAGCCAACAAAGATTTCGAACAGCTAATCGTTCCCGGGCACGGGCACGGCGCGGCCGGCCATCCCTACGCCAAACGCCGCCAAGCTGATTTTTTTGTGCGAAAACTATGGAATCGTGAACCCCGCAGCGAATGAACAGAATATCTGCCCAGTCAATCGCTAACCCCGGCGAGCCAATTGTGGCTTGCTGACAATGACTGACTAAATCGTGCGAATTTAAAGGCAAAACATCGTTTCATTCAACATCGAGAAATGCAACTCCGATCAACGCTCGACCACTTCCCCGCCTGCGATCGTTAGCATCGCCTCTAGCCTTCCATCGGCTAACTCATCTCGAGTAAACGTCTGTACCGATCCGTCCAGCATCAAAACTGTAATCAATTTACGATCGCCAAAAATGTCGGAGAGTGGATCCCGTTGGTCGATGACCCACGGTTCTGGATTCGCCCAAGCAACCAGATTCGTCGCGGGGGCTTCGATCAATGCGTTCGTATTAGACATCCCGTCGGTCACGTCACGAAACGTCTTGGGATTGCCATCGCCGTGCCACATCGACCCAGGAAATACGGGTGCTCGAAAAGCGGTTAGCCGTGGCTTGTCTTTTTCGCTTGAATACACGGGAATGACAGTTCCCGATAACGCTTGATTGGCGGCACGATCAAATGCTTGATCCATCTTAAATTGACTTTTCAAGGCGACTTGTTCTAAGTACGGCAATAACAACACGCGCCAACTCAGCAAGGCATTCCCTTCTTGATCTCTCACGCACTGCTGTGGGATACGCTTCTCATCTTCGTGATAATTGTAAATTGCAATTCCGAGCATTCTCAGTTGGTTCTTTTTCGAGAACTGCCGCGCATTCTCGCGCATCGTCTCAGCCACTTGACCCACAAGCTTAACAAGGGTCAAAGGATCGACCTTGCATTGAATCGTCGTTCGGTCAATACGGATTTTCATCTCCTTCTGTAGTGGCGGAAACTTGGCCACTAGATTGCGGAGAATGAGTTCAAGCCGTTTGGCAGCCACAGAACCAGAGCATTCAAACCGAGCATGAATTTCCGGTGTTGGCGGAAACCGCCAGGACACCATCAATCGTTCTAGATCCTGAATCATTTGGCGAGGCGAAAACGACGCCAGCAGTTCCGGCGGCATCTGAGCCGGCCACAACGCGGCGAGATCCTGTCGTCCCTCCTCTGGTAATGCAATCACCAAGGTATGGTCCAGATGTTCGTCACCCAAAACAGGTGCAAGCAAATCGGATCGCATCTGACCTTTTGGCCGAATGATTCTGTCAACCGCAGCCAGCGGTCCGACCAAAACAACCCCGTCTCCAACATGAGACTTTAGGCCGAACTCAGCAGGGGCATTTTGCACGATCATTGCAGCCAACCCATTCACGACCGCAGTATTTTCGCAAGGAATTACGAAGACTGGGCCACGATCAAAGAATGACCGAGTCGAAACACAAATATACAACCGATTGGCACCAGCATTTTTTAATGAGCCGATTAGCCCACTCACTGCGTTGGATGCGGCTGGCGGAAGCGGAAGCTGGTTCAATCCAAAAGATTCTTGTATCCAATTCAACATCACAGGAAAATCAACCTTGTCCAAATCGATCTCAGCCAACACGGCCGAAGAAGACTCCATAAAAGGCGTCACAGGATGCTCTGCGACCCCAACTCCATCCACCTCGCGAAGCGTTTCATCCACCTCGCGAAGCGTTTCATCCACCTCGCGAAGCGGATCCTCTAATGGTTGCGCATCCGCAGTTCGCTGCTCGGTATTCCCTTGATTCTGAGCAGCTGCATCCGATGCCATCGAAGAAAGCATGAACAATATCAGTATTGCAGTCCGGATCATGGCATCCCTCGCAGTCGAATTTTTATCGCTGATTCCTGATCGCCAGGATAACGGGGACCCCGACGAATGACAGATTCAGTAAAGGATGCACGTTCGTATTCAAATGGCTTGCCTGTGATCGCATCACGCCACGCAGGCACTGGTTTCAGCATTTCCAAAGACCCCGGCAACTTGCCTGTCTGCCCGGCGTGCATTCGGATCGCTTCGATCGAAAGCAACAAGTGGTGTTTTTGCCATGCTCTCAAACCAGCGTTTTGGGCGGCATCTATTCCAGGCATAAGTGAATTCACCAGTTGCAACAACGGATCATCGTCTGATTCAAAATCTTCAAATGCTGCCTGACGCTGAATCGCATAGTCATCCCAAAATTCGGCAGGGAGAGACAGCCACGCGACCCACCTGTCGCGAATCCGATTGAACTTCAGCACGGTTGCTCGCAACACCGCTTCGGACGATGAAAGTTGATCAACACGGCCAGCCCATTGTTCGGTATCAGCGAGCAGTTCACGTGATGGCTCCGTCGCGGCAACGACGTACAAACCAGCCGTCAATTGCAACCCGACAACCCCACCCGAATCCGAATCTGAATCGACCATGCCAATTCCCTGACTCGCATTTTTTATCAATCGAGCGATCTTCACTCGTGCGGCGTCGGCTCCAATCGGTGTATCAGGGAGCGGATCACCCACATCAAACAGTAGCGAAAGGAATTTGGACTCGAATTCCAATGCTTGCTTTGTGTCGAACAAACGCTCACTTGGCAATCCGCTCAACGCCCAATACAGATTCGGGCAGCCAGGCTGTTCGATCGCTTCTTCAACGACGTTCATCATGACGTCACTAATCGCGATACCAACTAAACGACCGATTAAAAACTCGGTACTGTGTCCCGCGAATTCAGCCAACCGAAACCCCACCCGCAAATCACGCATGGCATCATCCCAATTGCCTTCCGCAACCGCCAGTCGGGCCTGCAATTGCAGCAACCGTGCCAACTGCCTCATCTCCTGTAATTCAGGCAGCAATGTTTGGACCAACTCCACTGCCGACACCCCTTCGAGGTGTAGGTCATACTCGATCCCAAATAGATTCTCTGCACGGCGCAATTCATTCAGTGCCTGAGAATATGAACTTAGGAGATTCTGAACTTGTTCCGTAGGCAGCTGATCAAGCGGCAACTCCACCCATTCGCTGAACTTATCAGCAAACTGCTTCTTTGTCTTCGGCGAGACATTGGCGGCTAGCAGGACTGCACGACTCACAAGCGCCGCTGGATTCCCCCGTTTGCGAACCTCCACCGCCGGCCAAAGTCGGTAACGAAGCATCGGATCGGGCTGGCTCTCGGCAGATATCAACAAAACGTTTGGCGGCGATGACTCCAACGCAGTGTCGGCAAGCACTACCTCCGCCGCTGGTGTTGCTTCACCAGGTGTCTCCGAAGAATCGGACACTTGTGCTTGCACGATTGACACGCAGATCGCACCACTCATCAGTACCGAAACCGCGTTTCCGGTAAGCCCAAACTTTGAATGGCGAGTACCAACAATCAACCAATGAATCATGAGGACTCCTTCAGATTTAAAAAACACCGACAATCGCCCCAGGCCATTGCACGTACCGTCAACGCAAATCGATCTGCGACCGCCACATAAGAATTCGGTACCATCAATTCGTCAACAACGGCGAACGAAACCACCCTCATGTTTGCCTGCGATTAATCAACGAATCCATCCAAGCGAAAACTTATACCAAACGCATCCGCAGGACCATGAACGCAGCATTAGGCCACAATGCAACGAAAACGCTCCTCTCATCGGTTATCACCAGCAAGCAACCACCACGATCGCTCCAATCCTTGACAAGCGGCAACGCATTCTTCAAAGGCAAGGGCCGCCGCTGGCTCAAGGTTTGTAACCAGTGGATGCAACTGACCCATGGCTTTCTCTAAAAAACCCTCTGAATCTAATTTTTTTATTGCCTGGGCAGAGAAAGATCGCTTTCCCGCACCAACGAGAAGAAGAGCGGATAGCGTCTACGATCCGCGCAAAAAAGAAGGACGCCTGTTTTAACACGCGGGATCTTTGTTGAAGTTCAGAATTACAGAGTGGTGGATGCGGCAACGCAATGGTGTTGGCTCAAGCCAGACTCGGAGTGCGACCGAATCGACCTTGTGATCCTAACGAAGTCCGCGAATCGCACCTCGGAGCTTGCCGAGATAGGCATCGGCGTTACCGACTTCGTCGAGCACTTTTTGGTTCATTTCCTGGATCGATTGATCCGTATCCGCTAACAATGACCGAGCCTGACGTTGCTGTGTACCGAGCCACCGCTGCAGCGACAAAGCTTCGTCATCATGAACCTTCTCGATCTTCGCGGCCAACCGAGTTTTGGCATCCTCAAGTTGATTGGTTAACGCCTGCTGACTGGCTTGCCGCAAGATCGTATTCAGGTTGCAATGTAGATCGAGATCGATTTCATCCCAAGAGCCGCCAAAGTCAGCATCAATTTCAACTCGATCAACTGCCGCCACACTCTCTTGAAATGCAGTGACAGCGACCATGTCGGCATATTCTGTATCGACCGCCAAGGCGATGGTCGCTCCCGTTTGCTTACTGACCAAACGTCCGGTGATTTCGTCACCTTGTGTACGGATTTGCACCCACAACTCCCGTTGTCCGCCGGAGATGGACAACTGGGCATCACTCGGCTTACCCAACCGGATTGGTTTAGCTTCCATTTCAGGCCAATGCAGCGTCAGCAGATCGATATCAGCCGCCTGCCTGCGATCGCGAACGTAATCAACTCGCACTGTCTCTGGCCCTTCTAATCGCAACCGCGCTCGAGTTGGTTCAAGAAGTTGCTCCGGCGTCGGAGTCAGATTTTCAAGAATGCCAGTCAGCATAAATTTCTTACCATTGGCCCGCAGCACTCCGTCAACTTCACAAAGACGAATCATAACTGCTGGCTCAGGCTGTGGATTGAGTTGAACACTGACCCCGCGATTCCGATCGCTCGTGGGTGCAACGACGGTGTAATCTGCTAGGGTTCGTCCACTTTCGAGATATTCTTTGACGCGGGAGACTTGCTGGCGAACGGCTTCCGCGACGAGATCGATACCGAAATTCTCGCTGCTCGACAAATCCCCCGGCACGTAGGCATCAACCTTTGCCAAATCCATTTGCTTGGCTTGTTGCAGCGATGCCAAATCCGATTGCAAGTCCTCCGGCAACGCATCGATCGCCGCACGAACGCTGGCCAATTCCTGTCGCACTTGATTCGCTTTACCGACCGTCCGATTCAGTTCGGGTCCATCACGGAGCGGATTCTTGATGCCTCGGATACCGTCGCGTATGGACCGGATCTGTTTTTCTAAATTATTCGCTTGCTGCGTTAATTCAGCGTACCGCGTTTCCCATTTGAAGCGAATCTGTTTACTGCGTTGAACGGTCTCCAAATTCCCGATGGCTTGCTCAGCCTGCTCGCTCAATTTACCGGTCGCCTGACCAACTAAAGTCGACAAGAACGAAGGTCTCTCGGTCGACTCGACTGTTTCTGCAGACTCTATGTGTCCACTAGTTTCTCTTGCGGCCCCAATCTGAATCCCACTTATCCGCCCCTCGCGTGCGAACCAACGACGATGCAGTAACGCGTCACCATCGATGACCAAATCGACAGATTCAGCGCGAAAGGCGTCTCTCCAATGCTTTCCGTCGCGTGGATCTGCGATCCGAACATCGGTGTAGTGGACCCGCGGTGGAAACAAACCGACAGTCGCCTCTGCGACCTCGACTTTTGCCCCCGTCATGGCCGCAAGACTTCGAGTCGTTACATAACTCGCCACAGGCCCCAGTCCCCAGCGTAGAAGCATGAGTACCACAAGGATGACGAACAGCCGTGTTAAAACAAAACGCCAGCGAATCATGCCGCTTTCCTTTGCTTTGAGTCGCGCAGTTGACGAAGCAGATAATTCAACGCCTCATCCATTCGTTCTGCTTGGTTCTCGGACAGATCGGCCGTTGAAGAACTTGGATCTACATCGCGATGATCTTTCATTCGAATCACATCAATGCGTGTCTCAACGGCGAGCTGCTCGTTTTGATCACTGAGCTCATGATCAATCTCCACAAAATCGACTTCCTCCATCATCGACTCCGCTTCAGAAATCGACTGCACCGATGCGTTCGACTCGTTCCGAGGAGTTGATGGTGTTTCAGGCTCAGCGGACGTCTGGGAAATCGCAGCCGCCTGGTGAATCCCCGCTTCTGAAGTTGAAGCTTCTGAAGTTGAAGCATTCGAAGCATCTTCTGTCGTGGGCAGAGAACTTTGCTGTGACCTCAACGTTGCGGATGTCTTCACTTTGGATTGAGGATGGGGAGCGGCGATGGTTTGGTGGCTTGGGTCGATTAGCACCACTTGATGAACGCCAAATCCCGCGTTGCCAGCCCTCCTGGATCGCTCGTCGGCTTGGTCTGTTTCTTGCTCCGGCGGAGGCGCGAACAATTTAAAAATCGGATAGCTGATGCAGAAAACGGGAACCAGCATCGCGACACCAAGCAAAAAGCTCCCCATCACGACGGTGTTGTTTAGGTCGGTCCAAGGCATCAAGGGCAGACGCCAGGCCGCGATTGCCTTCTCTTGCACAGCCGGGTGACGAAGAACCCATTCCCCCAATTGGTGGGAATATGGATCGAGCCGAGTTGCCAGGAATGAAACCGCCACGGCAGTCAACCCAGCCATCGCATGATTGACGCGTAACGAGAGCACGATGATCAAAATTGCGATCGCCAGAAAGTTGCCATGCGGCACGACTCCGAGCAGAATCCCAAAACTGACCGCCCAGGCGAGCTGGGACGGGTACTTCCGTCCCGCGATTGCGCGGCGAATGCTGCTTAGAAGTTTCACCATCCAAAGAATCATTGCGATGCGCCTCCATGCGCACGGGTGCGTGGATAACCACAGCAGATTTATCGGCCAGGTCGTGGCCGAATATTCAGAGCAACCGGCAAAGTTTGACGGAGTTGCCTGACCCACGACACTAACGTTCGACACTAACGAAACTAAATTGCAACCAAACTAAATTGCAACCAAACTAAATTGCAACCAACTAGCACGGAAAGCTCGATCCCGACAGCCGTGATCGCTACGAGCAAGTCGAGCCTCTGTCCCTAGAGCCCCGATCCCCAAAAGCTCAAAAGCCCCAAAAGCTGAAAAGCTGAAAAGCTGAAAAGCTCAAAAAGCTGAAAAGCTCAAAAAGCTCAAAAGCTCCAAAGTCCGGGCCCTAAAAACCAATCACCACAAGCGTCGGCTCACCCCCAATCACCCGTCAAGCCTCGCGAACACCGACTTGAGCACCCAGCAACAGCAGGCTCCACCGCAACATCAAACAGCCAGCAGCCTGCAATCTTCACCACCAAAAGACAGATTTGTCGTCTGCGGACCGCTTGTCCATTGACCGGCTCGTCGTGGAGTCCGGATTTTGGGACAATTTTGATTCTCTCGGATCACTTTTGACCAAACGTGTCCAAGCAAGCTCCAACACTGTGCGAATTGGTCCCGCGCGTGTTGGCGTGGACAAACCGAGCAAGACATCTCTTGGAGCGGACTCCGTCGTGAAACTCTTTTCCACCTCCTGCGAAACAAGATTTCTCGGCTGGGATGCGCCACTGCTACCGGTCGCGGCCACAACGTTACGCCAACGATTCGCCGATGGGAATCACCTCGATCTCAGCAACTTCATTCTTGTGCTGCCGACGTCACACAGCGCGTCTCGGATGAGTGAACAACTCCGCGCGATAGCCGAATCGGAACAACTGAAATACCTACCACCAAAAATCATCACCGTTGGCCAGCTCGCCGAGCAGTTGTACGAACCACCCCATCGAATCGCCTTAGAGCTGGAGCGAACGCTGGCCTGGGCCCAAGTCCTCCGTACATTCCCGCCTGATGAACTGGAACCACTACTACCGATCATTCCCGCCCCCGAGCCAGTCGCACCTTGGATGGAGATCGCGGGAGCCATTAATCGACTGCACGAAGAGTTAGCCACCAGTCAATTTACGTTTCATGATGTGATTGAACTCACCGAAACGAATATTGAACAGCGTCGCTGGAAGTTACTCAACAGACTTTACAACAGATATCTGGCATCGCTGGAAGCGGCCGATCTTTGCGATCCTTATGCGGCGAGGCAAAATGCCGTGCTTCACAACCGTTGTCGATGTGATCAGACAATTGTGCTGATTGGCACAAGTGATCTTAGTGACGCGTTGATTGCCATGTTGCGGTCGATCGAGAACAACCTAATTGCTCTGGTTGCTGCTCCGCCCAGCGAAGCGAGTCGCTTTGACGAACTTGGCTGTGTCGACACATCTCACTGGTTGAATCAACACTTACCCATTCAAGATCATCAGCTGATCGCCGCGCAAGACATGGCAGATCAGGCGAAAACCGTCGCCGAATTGCTCGCTGAATTGGCTGGCGACTATTACACCAACGAAGTGACGGTCGGCGTCACCGACGAATCGCATGTTGGGCCAATCGAGATGGAACTTCGCTGCTGTGGCGTGAAACCTCACCGACATTTGGGATGGACCGTCGCAGAAACTTCAATCGGTCGTTTGCTCGATTTAGTGTCCGCTCATCTCGCCAGGGACACTTGGTCAACCCTCGCCGCGCTCGTGCGTCACGCGGATGTCAGCGGCTACGTGTCCCGTCACCTTGGGATTCAGCCGACTGAGTGGCTTAAAGAACTGGACCACTTGTTGTCCGAATTTTTCCCAATCCGCGTCAGCGATCGCCTTTCAACACCAGCCGTCAAGAAGTGCCCTTTGGTGCACTCTATCGCGGAGCTTATTGGCGAATGGTTGCGACCACTAACCGAACATGAACGGTCCATCGCCGACTGGAGTGGGATCGTGTCGAACTGGCTGCTCGATCTGTTCCCCCTGGAGATGGACGATCTGCCGGCGGAGGAAACAGGCGAACTCGAAGCTCTAGAAAACAGCACCCTGCACGACCGCACGCATTTGGCAATGGTGGCGACTCAACGATTGTTGAAACGTTACTCCGAACTCAATGACCGACTCGACCTTACCGTCGGAGGTGCAACTGCCGTCGAAATGCTGTCGGCGCGATTGGCTGATGCGCGAATCGCAACGCCGAAACACAAGGATGACGTGTCGATTCTTGGCTGGCTTGATCTGGCCCTCGACGATTCCAAACTGCTCATCGTTAATGGGCTCAATCACCCATTCGTTCCCTCTGGCGTTACGAGCGATCCCTTCCTGCCGGGTTCACTTCGTAATCGGTTGCGGATGGAGGACCACAATCGCCGTTACGCTCGCGACGCATACGCGATGCACCTAATGATTATGAATCGCCCTACTGTCCGCTTCATTATCGGCAGTACAGCGGCCGATCTCTCGCCAACACCACCAAGTCGTCTATTGGCATCCGCGCCGGGAATCGACATCGCGCGGCGGATTCGCAAATTGCTCGGCGAAAAGCGGCCCGCGCGGCCGGTGACCCATAAATGGGACATGAACTCCAGCGATCGACGCCTGCCAATCCCCAAGCTACCAATCAAGAAAGATGGGCCGGCAGTGACCTCAATGAGTGTGACCGCCTTCGCCGACTACTTACGATGCCCCTACCGATTTTATCTGCGGCATGTGTTGAAATTTAAACCCCTGGACGATGAGGCAAATGAGTTAGCAGCGAATCAATTCGGAAACCTCGTGCACGCGGCACTGGAAGAGTTTGGTTTGTCCGATGATCGCGATGAAGGCAATGCCGACAAGATCGAGGCAATCCTGGCCAATCACCTGAATCAATTCGCCGCGAAATACTACGGCAAATCGGTTTCCACAGCGGTGCAACTGCAAATTGCCCAAGCTCAACGCCGCTTCAAAGCAGTCGCCCGCCAACAAGCACAGCGAATTGCAGAGGGTTGGCGGATCCATGCAACGGAGGCCTCCGTAAGCGAACGGGACGGCGCATTCATCGAAGTCGATCACCGAAAGATGGGCCTACGAGGACGATTCGACCGGATCGACCACCATCCAGGCACTGGACAATGGGCCATCCTGGATTACAAAACTCACGGCTTTCGTCCCGAAAAGAAACACCTCAAGAAAACCGACGACGGATACCGCTGGATCGATCTGCAATTACCACTCTACCGGCTCATGATCCCGTACCTCGGCATTGATGCCGTCCCTGATCAAGTGCAACTCGGGTATTTCAACGTCAGCGAAAAAGAAGAAGATACACGAATCAACATTGCGGGGTTCACACCGGATCAAATGCGTCAGGCAGAACAGGTCATTCGCGATTGCGTGTCCGGAATCTGGGCCGGTAATTTCCAACCCGCCAGTGATCGAATCCAATACGATGATTACAGCATGATCCTACAAACAAGCGTGGCCAATCGTTTACTGGATCAAGTCGAATGGTTGACCGGATCGGAGTTGGAATCATGACCCAGCGACCCGCAAAACCAAAACCCAATCAGAAACAAAACTCCAGTGACAAAAAACAATTAACGGGCTCCAAACACACGTCTGCCGAAAATTTCCGAGACCAAACACAGTTTCGAACCGAACCCACCACCTCCCCAGCAGAATCGAGCGACGCATCGGAGCTTGTTGGTGTAGCACAGCAAGATGAGCAAGATCCGGCATCAGACAGTTCGACGAATTTGGACGCAGCGGCAGATGGCCTGTTGCGTCCCATCCTTGTGCGCGCTTCAGCGGGAACCGGAAAAACCTACCAACTAACAGCTAGACTCCTCCGGATTTTACTGCAAGGCGGATCCCCCGAAACGATTTTGGCAACGACTTTCACGCGCAAAGCGGCTGGCGAAATTCTGAATCGAATCCTGATGACCCTAGCTGTCGCCGCAGACCCGCAAGATCCTGAGGCATTGAATAAGCTGCGAGACCAAGTCAGTATCCCGACACTACCCGCCAGCATCTGCTTGCAACTGCTCGACTCGCTCATTTCTCAAATCCACCGTTTGAGAATCTGCACACTGGACAGTTTGTTCGCGCAACTCGCGAGATCATTTCCTTTTGAACTTGGCCTGCCACCAGCATGGCGGCAAAGCGACGAAATCGCAGAAATGATGTTTCGCCAACGAGCCGCTGATGCTGTCATCGCGTTGCTGGAACCTGCTGAGATGACGACGCTACTGGCGATGCTCGGCAAAGGTGAAACCAAACGATCGATTTCGCGAGAACTGTTGCAAGTTATCGACGCAGCTTACTCAGCATCGCGACAATGCGATCCTGACGCCTGGGATCGGTTGTCCGTTCCAACTCAACCAAGTCCCCGGGTAATTGAGGACGCAATCGCATCCATGCGGGCGGCCACGCCCAAGCAAAAACGCTTGCGGTCAAAATTGCAAGATCTTGCTGACCGTTTGGAACAACGTCAGTTTAATGAACTAACCACCGATACTCTGATCGCAAATATCGCCTCCGCCCGCCGGACCGGTACTGAATTAAAATACTATCGCTCCGCCTTTCCTGACGGGCTGGAGCAAGCATTCGACGTGCTCTACAAGTGCGTTCAAAGTCATGCACTCTCCTTGATGCGTGCCCAAAACAAAGCGACCGCCACCTTATTAGCAGCCTATCATCAGCAGGTCACCCAACTCAAACAACTCGCTCGAACACTCGGATTTGAGGACATTGCCGTTCGATTGGCAAATCAATTTTCCAAAATTGAGAACGGCGTCCTGAGTCACCGAATGGACGGGGCAATCGACCATGTACTGCTGGATGAGTTTCAAGACACCTCGTCCATTCAATGGCAAGTCCTGCGGCCCCTGGCGACCCGCGCGGCGACCGCGGACACACAACCAGGTAAAACACAAGCTGCCCATACACAGGCTGGGGATTCTGACGATCAATCCAACCAACATTCATTCTTCTGTGTTGGAGATACGAAGCAGGCGATTTATGGCTGGCGTGGTGGTGTCGCTGAAATCTTCGATGCTGTCGCCGATCACCTTCCCAACGTCCTGGAGGTTCAACAAAACAAAAGCTTCCGCACCAGTCCAATCGTTTTGGACGTTGTCAACAAGACCTTCAAAGATCTGGCTCGTCACCCACTGGCTGCCTCTGCGGATTCACGCGACCCGGCGGACAAGTTGATGTACGAAGCGACTGCATTGCGACGATTTGCGCGCCGCTTCCCAATTCATGAATCAGCCCACCCGACACTTCCGGGGTTTGTACATTTTGGAACTTCCAGAATCATCGAAGACGCGGACGCGCAAGCCAAACGAATGGTCCTCTTTGACGACGTTGCCACACAAGCCGCCAACCTGCACCGCCAGGCACCGCACCAATCGATCGGGATCCTCACCCGCACCAACGTTGCGGTCGCCCAGTTGATCTACTTGCTTGAACGTCAAGGCATAGAAGTCAGCCAAGAAGGAGGCAACCCTTTAACCGATTCTGCGGCGGTGGAAGTCGTGCTGTCGACCCTCATGATGTCGGAACACCCCGGTGACGGACGCTGGGCGTTTCACGTTTCCGGAACACCGCTCGGCCAACACAAAGGGATCGATGCCGACGCGATTCGATGTCGTTTGGAAAATCGGGGGATCGCTGAAACGGTCGAATTCTTGGCTGGTATTCTTGCACCCCACTGCGATGCTCGCGAAACAGATCGCCTGAAACAACTCACCTATCTGGCTTTGGCGTACCAACCTTCGCCCGGGGCAAGAGTGTCTGACTTTGTCCGCTTGGTCCGCGAAAAACGTGTCGAGCGGCCCCAAGCGGCGCCCATCCGAGTGATGACAGTTCATCAGTCGAAAGGCCTCGAATTCGATGCCGTGATCTTGCCCGAACTCGACGCGCCCCTCACCCGTCAAAGTGGTCACTGCGTTGCCGATGCTCCCGAAATTGGTCACCCT
>JAYZAR010000401.1:0-10164 GCA_036339635.1 Planctomycetota bacterium
ACCGAGCGGGACCCAACCGCCAGCTACAAGGACCACCTCAGACAGCTCCGCGCGAAGCACCGCCGCCGGGATCAAAGCCACCGGGACCAAAGCCACCGGGACCAGGACCACCTCCGCGAGCACCGCTGGAACCACCTCCGCCAGCGTCAAAGCCGCCGGGACCGACGCCGCCAGGACCGACGCCGCCGGGACCAGGACCACCGCGAGAGCCTCCCATCTCGTCTCCGTAACCTTCTTCCATGCCCATTTCGGCTTCGTAGTCAGCATCCATGCCCATTTCGTCCTGATAGCCACTGTTGCCTCCCCGACCTTGGGACGACGCTAACCCACTGCTTTGACCCATCATCGCCGCAACAGACGAAATCATCGTTTCAGCAATCGGGAAAACGGGTTCCATCGCAGCGTGGAAATCCCCAGAGTTCTGAGCGTTTGCCAGCGACTGCAACGCCGGTCCGGCGACCGCCTGGATCAGGGTTGCGTAGGTATCCATTGAAGCCGCACCATTGCTCAGCTCATTTTTCCAGTCCTCTACCAAGTTGGGCCACTGATCCGCCAACGTCTTTGGGACCCAATACCCATCCACCGAGACATAAGTCACTTTGCTGGTTTGTGAATCTCGAGTCAGACTCACCTGAGCAATCCCGTTCTTCTCTGATTCGACAGTGATGGCGCGTGCGAGTGAGTCGTCATATTTGAACAGCTGAGCAATGTAAGGGGCAACCTCTCGGTCGCGCTCTTTCAACCATTCGGAAAACGGAACCGATTGCATTCGGTCAAGCTGGGTTACCTCAGGACTCAAACCAACCCTCAAGACGTTGGCCAGCGCAAGAACTTGCCCACGCACTTTTTCAACTTGGTCCGCATCGAGTGATTTCATCCTCGGACTATTTAGCAACCAGTTTTGGCGGGTGACCATCAAGTCACCGACCTGATGCGCAGTTCCGATGAGCGCCTGCCAGGTCGCCGGTTTGGTTCGTTGCGCGGCGAGCTTGACCAGGGAATCAACATCCGCCCGGTAGTTCGGCGGCAGGGCGTCATAGATTGCTTGAATGTGGCCAGCGGCCACTGCGTCATCGAGCTGCTCCAAAAACTGAGCAGCATTCGCCCCGGCAGTTGGCCGAACGTATTTTCCAGCAGCAGGGGCCTGCGGCAGTGGATCAGGAGCAGGAGACGCCTCTGCAACAGCCCGTCCCTGCAATTCTCGAATGCGTTCGGCCCGTGAGGTTTCCAATTTCCTCGACAATTCTTCGGCCTGAATCCGACTCTCGCTACGCAGCGACATCAGAGGTACAGAAACGCGTCGGCCGTTTGCGAGTTGCAACAACACCTTCCCATCCCACAATCCGATCATTCGTGCCTCCACCGAATGCGTTCCCTGCAGGCTTGTCCAGGTTTCTGCTGCTGCCTTTGGTGACCAAGCCTGAGTGAGTGCGAATAAAAAGACGGCGGAGGCTGTAAAAAGTCGATTGAACAACATTTGACTTTGGTGGATGAAAGAAAAGGGATTCAGGCTCAACGTCTAGTTCGCTGAGTCCAGATTTCCGAACGAGGCTAGGTTTTTCGGCCCTTAATTTCGGCCGTTAATTTGATTCCGCCTATCGCCACTTACCAACGCGGACCAGGATTTAAGCGTGATACGCATCGACGGCGGTCAATTTATTATATTGAGGAATCGCTGTCGTTGCGGCCCTGAAAAACCGACGATTTCTATGTCATCTTGAACCGGCACCAGTCGGGGAAGCGTTCGGAATCGAATGCAACGCTCAGCCCGGTGGAGGAATCACATTGAGCGACACAATCGACCCGGCACCCCTCGATGCCGAAGAAATTAGCCAACTGCGACAAAAACACTATAACGGAGAGATTATCGAGCGGATTGACTCACACAGCGACTTGTCGAGATTCCGGATCCGACCCGATCTTCCAATCCCCCCGTTTCAACCTGGCCAATATGTCGCAATTGGCCTGGGGAACTGGGAACCCCGTCTAACGGGGACGCAGGCGGAAGAAGTTCCCGAGAAAAAATTACGAAAACTTTCTCGTCGTGCCTACTCGATTTCTTGCCCAATGCTCGATGTCAACCAGCAGTTGGCTCCCGTCGACCAGATTGACTATTTAGAGTTCTACATCACGTTGGTTCGCGAATCCAATTCGCCGGACAAGCAACCACCTGTTTTGACTCCTCGCTTGTTCAATCTTGGAGCGGGCGATCGCCTGGAAGTACAGAAAAAAATCGTCGGCACGTACGTCCTGGAGAATGTCGCGCCCGAGGATACCGTTCTGATGCTCGGCACTGGCACGGGTGAAGCACCTCATAATGCGATGGCCACAAAACTGCTGGCCGACGGACACCGTGGGAAAATCGTCAATGTGACCAGCGTCCGAAAACGAAGCGACCTCGCTTACGCGTTGGAACATTCTGCTCTATCAGAAAAGTTTCCCCAATACCGCTACCTCCCCTTCACGACCCGTGATCCGGAAAATCTTGATCCCTCGCATCCCAACTTTGTCGGCAAACAGTACCTGCAAACGCTGTTCACTTCCGGACAACTCGCAGACGCCGCTGACGATCCACTTTCACCCAAAAACACGCATGTCTTTTTGTGTGGTAACCCAGCGATGATTGGCTACGTCGCGCCCGGTGCGGATCCTTTACCAACCCCAGGAATGTTGCCGCTGCTCAAAACAGCCGGCTTTCGCGATGAGTCTGATGGCGAAGTTGGACCGGGAACTATACGGTTTGAAAAGTACTGGTAAACTCACCACTCCTCTTCCTTTCCGTTCCAAATGCTGAGGGTCAACTTCATGGATCTTTCTCGCACCATCGCGCTCATCCTCGGTGGTGGTCGCGGATCCCGTCTTTTTCCTCTTACCAAGATTCGTGCAAAACCGGCTGTTCCCTTGGCAGCCAAGTACCGCTTGATTGACATCCCAATCAGCAACTGCATAAATAGTGGATTGAATCGAGCGTATGTGCTGACGCAGTTCTTGTCCGAGAGCTTGCATCGCCATTTGCGACAAACTTATTTCTTTGACCACTTCAGTGGCGGCTTCGTCGAATTGTTGGCGGCTCAAGAAACCGTCAACGTCGGCTCCGACTGGTACCAAGGCACGGCCGACGCGGTTCGTAAAAACCTAATCCACTTGGAAGAAGACTGGATCGAGCATGTTTTGATCCTCTCAGGCGACCAACTGTATCGGATGGACTTTCGCGACATGATGCGAACCCATATCGAATCGGGTGCCGCAGCGACCATCGCCGGCATTCCCGTCGGTCGTAAAGATGCCTCCGCGCTTGGCATCATGCAAGTCGATGATGATGGTCGAGTGAAGGGATTTGTCGAAAAACCCCAAACCGAAGAAGAACTCGCCACTGTCCGAATGGATCCCGCCTGGATCGATTCCCGCGGGATTCCCAGCGAAGGGCGAGATTGCCTGGCCAGCATGGGCCTCTACATCTTCAACAAAGATGTGATGGTCGATCTGCTGCGAAATTCCAATCACCAAGATTTTGGCAAAGAAGTTTTTCCCTCCGCGATCAACTCACACAAAGTGCAGGTTCACCTCTTTGATGGCTACTGGGAAGACATCGGAACCATTCGCGCATTCTACGAAGCCAACCTTTCGTTAGCCAGTAAATCACCACCATTTGATCTTCGCGACCGCACCGCACCCATCTACAGTCGCCCCAGGTATCTTCCCCCCACGATCATGGACAACACGACCGTGCGGAACAGCCTGATCGCAGATGGATGTTTGATCGGTAACAACGTCACCATCGAAAATAGCGTCATTGGATTGCGCAGTGCGGTTGGCGACAACGTCACCATTAAAGATACGGTCATGATGGGTGCTGACTACATCGAAAAGCCTGGTTCTGTTACGGCAGGCGTCGTTCCCATTGGCATCGGTGAAAACTCGCTGATCTCAGGAACGATCCTCGACAAGAATTGTCGAATCGGAAAAAACGTCCGGATCGAAAACACCAACAGAATTGAGCATCAAGGCGAAGATGAAGCATTGCAGATTCGCGACGGGATCCCGATTGTCATTAAGAACGCCCAGATCGACGATGGATTCTCGCTGTAAACACCGCAGGGGGCGGTAACCAACCCTGAAGCCGAGCTCGAGTTTCGCCAAGCACCGCCTTGTGTGCAGACCAAACGCGCTTTTCACAAAATTGGTGAGATCGTCTATTCAGTGTAATGGGAACAGAAACGAGTCGGTTTTAGAACCACCAACGGGAACAATTGCGAACGCTGCAAAAACCTACATGGATATCATCCTAGTGTGTGACTGAATTACGGAAGCTCCAGCAAACGCTTCGATTCTTTCAACAGAAAATCAACGTCCATGAAGGGTTCGTAACTGATATCTTGCCAACGAACACGCCCTCGGCCATCAATCAAGAAGGTGCCGTGTAACGGCTGATCTTCGAAGTCGTCCCAACAACGAAAGCTGCGAAAAACGGCCTGCTCCGAATCGGACAGCAATTGCACTTCCATTTCACGATCAAAATTCTTGATCCCGGTCTCCAATTGCTCGACGTTTTCTGTGCTGATTCCAACGATTTCAATCCCTGCCTGACGGAAATCATTCACGCGGGGCGAGAACTCGTGAAGTTGCTCAACACAATGTAGACAACCGAAGCCAAGGTAAAAAATCAAGATCCGCGGCTTGCCATCAAACTCTTCTCCGCTCACCAAATCACCCTCGGCACTTACAGCACCCCACGACGGTGACGTGTAGGGCTGCCAGCGAAAAGGCCCCAACTCGTCCAATGGTGGGCGATCTCCCAAGTCATCAGCCGGTGGTGGCACAATCCGCCAATCACCCTCGATCCCGGACGCCTTGGCAACCGGCTCGAGCTTGGCAAGCAACGGCGTGTCGATGTCGGCTACCGCGGCTATCGAACGCAATGATTCGAATTGTTTTTTTGCATCATCCTTCCGGCCCTTGCGCCACAACAGATCGACCAAAACAGCGAGTGGGCGAACCTGGTTGGCGCCAGTACTGACTGCTCGTTCGGCCAACTTGATCCCTTCATCATATTCACCCAACTCTCCCAACCACTGAGCTTGGAGGAGCGAATTCAAACCTGCTTCCTTCGCGTTTAGACGATAAGCATCCAAGTCTTTTTTCTTAACAGCAGCCGCAGCAGCAACCCTCGCAATTACCTTTTTGATCGACTTGATGTGCCCCTTCAGTTCCTCCTCACTCGGCAAATCTTTTTTTGCTTCTTGGTCCTCTGCGCCAGGGTCCTCTGCTTCTTGGTCCTCTGCGTCAGGGTCGTCTGCGTCCTTCTTCTCAGACGAAGCAGTTTCGGCGGCGTCTTGCACATCTAGCAATTTTATTTCCATACCCAGCAGTCGGCGTCGCAGCGACCGCAAAGTGCGATTGGCCGCTTTGTCGTCACCGGTCATGAATTGAGCAACCCCCAACCATGCCAACCATTCTTCCTGTTGACGCTCATCCTCAGTCGGTGGCAAGTAGTGACCACCTGACTCACGAATCAGTTCTTCCCATAGGCAATACTCAGACAGGGTCTGCAGTAACCGTGTACGCCCATACTTATAGCTACCGCGTTTGCTCAGGGTGTTGTATCGAGGGTGCTGCGGGAGCGAAACTAGGTTCCGTGATAAATCGAGTGCGTCTTGGACGCGTCCGATAAAAATAAGATTCCGAACACACCATTCATTGTTGTGCGCAAAGTTGTGAATCTCGTCGGGCATCAATCGCGTGCGAATCATATGGGCATGATCGACCCGAGCCGATGCTTCTTGCTGCCAAGCCGCATCCCCATACCGTTTCAACCTTGAATAAATATGTCCCGGCATATGCCACATATGCGCGATACCCGCGCTGGAGGGGCCACATAACGCAGCTGATTCGAGAGCATTCGATGGTCGTGGTGAATCCCACAGATGGATTCGGTAATGGTGGGCTGGATGCATCGGGTTCGCATCGAACACGTCACCGAGCAAGGCATCGACAGCATATCGGCTGGTCATTTTGATACCCTCACGTTCGGAACTCCAAAGCCGTAAAGCCAACAATGTCTTGGCCTCAAGATCGTCGGGGAACTCATGCATCAACTTTTCCAAATCAGAAACATAACGTTCTGCCCGCTTTTTCTGTTCCTCTCGTTCTTTATCAGCCGGTTTCGGCTTCTCATTTTCTTTGGGCGGTTTTGGGATGTATCGGTCGAGCGCTTCGATGTAAAGTTTTTCGCGTTTATCAGCCGAATCATTGCGACGTTTCATTGCTTCATCAATGAAACCGCGGGCACGCTCTTTATTGTTGATATTCGCCATCGCCATGCCCCAATAAGCGATCGCAAGTTCTGGATCTTCTTTGGAGGCTTGTCGAAACGACCGCTCCGCTTCGAGATACCAGAATCCATGCAACTGAGCGATGCCTTGCTCGACAAACTTCTGTGCGGTAGGAGAATTGGACGAGGTGGGAAAAACGATCTCGGCCATTCCGGGAATGATCTCGGCCGCTTGTCGGGGTCCGGCATTGAAGGCTTCGCCGTGATAGCTGTGCCCAGCCAGCACGGCGTCATCCACTGGTGATTCACCAGTAGGTTCCGCTCCGCAGGCAACCATCGACAGGAACAAACCTAAACCCAACCCAGGCGAAAATCGCATGTTCAACCTTTCGACTCCAAATCTAGATACTCCCTCTTGATTGTAATCCAACAATCGGTTGCCCCGGAGCCATTGTCGGCCGGAAGCAACGTGAAACTACGGGAGCCTCAAATGAATCCGCTCGGAATGAGTGGATTTTGACCGGTTGAGAAATCGTGCGGAACCCTTCGCTGTTGTTGGGAATCCCCACCCTTAGGAATCCCCACCCTTAGGCGGAAATCCCAAAGGCAGGAGAAAATCCCCGCCTCGCAATTCCGTCAGCCAAAGGAAAACTAGCCTCTTCGCTGCCAAACAACTCGCACGTCACGATCGGCTTGGTAGCCAAACTCTTTGGCATACACCTGAGCAGCCGATTGGAGCGGAAACCAGGTTGCGTAGTCCGCGGAACACCATTGACCGGTCCCAATTTGTAAAAACCTGGGTGGATCATCGACAAATTGTGCTTTGGCAGGATGGTCGATTCGCTCAATCAGCCAGCCCTCCGGAGGCGATCCATCGCAGGATCGCTGAGAATTAGAGGTGTCCGAGGGGGTCATTTTCCAAACGTGCAAGTCAGTTTTGTACATCTTGTACCTCTTGAGTTAGATCCGATGGGAACATCCTGAGATCGTGGCGTACCTGAATGACACCTCTGGTCACTGACGGCATTACAATGAAAGGTAAGGTGTCTGCTCCTTCCTGCCGCATCCCACCAGCCTGCGACGCCCATCTGTGTTTTCCAAATCACCTCGATTTCAGGTTGTTCCGTTTCCCCGCGAAGAAGTCGCGATCGTGGTCGATGGCCGCGAACGTTTGCGCTGGCATGCAGGGAAAGACGCGCCACGCCCCTTTTTTTTCCCGTTGGCAGGACCAGCGGGACTCCCCTTGACCCGCATGGGGCACCCGGGCGCACCCAACCATGATCACCATCGCTCGATCTGGTTCGCACATAACAAAGTTTTGGGTGGCATTGATTTTTGGTCCGATGAGAGCGAAGCGAGAATCCAACAACACCAATGGCTGGCTTACGAAGACTCAGACGAAGCAGCTCGGCTAGCGGTCGAACTTGGTTGGTATGACGGTCACAACCCGGAGCCATTAATAAAACAACAAATGATCGCATCAGTTTCGCTGGCCGATGACGGTGGCTTGTTGCTCGAAATCCAAACCTCATTAGCCTCTGTCGCTGATTCACTTGAGCTCGGGCAGACGAATTTCGGTCTCTTGGCGGTTCGAGTCGCCAAATCGATTTCGGCTGTCTTCGGTGATGGTGTAATCACCGGAGCAAATGGACTCCAAACTGAATCAAAACTGTTCGGCAAATCCTCACCTTGGATTGACTACAGCGGTTCCGTCAAACCTGGAGTGATCGAAGGAATCACTTACTTTGACCATCCCAACAACAAAAGCTTTCCAAGCAAGTGGCACGTTCGTGACGATGGTTGGATGGGAGCCTCGATTTGTCGTGATTCGCCAGTCATGCTGACACAAAACCCGACCTCTTGGCGATACCAATTGCATGCCCATGCAGGTGCGCTCAACATGCCGGTTGCGAAACAATTGGCCGAACAATTTCGGCAACTCGCACCACTGACAGTAGAACGATCCAAACAACCCCATCATTACGCAACCATTCGGCGGATGTCATGACGAAACCAGAAGAGCTTTTGCGAAACAACACCCACCGCGATCGGCGCTTGTTTTTAAAGGCTGGTGCTGCTGCCGTCGCAACCACATGTAGTTTCGCCAACCCGCTGCTAGCACAAGAAGAGCAAGTAGCCGAATCTCCAGGCGAAAAAATCTTGATTGGCATCATGGGGGTCAACGGTCGCGGTGCCGCGATCGCCAACGGTATGATGGCGGCGAAAAATACAGAGATCGCCTACATCTGTGACGTCGATACGCGGGCGGCGGTGAGAGTGGGGCAATTGGTCACTGAACGCCAGAACAAACAACCGAAAGTGGTCGATGATTTCCGCCGCATCCTCGATGACACGGCAATCAATGTTCTCGTCGTTTCAGCACCCAACCACTGGCACGCGCCTGCCACGATCCTAGGTTGCTCAGCAGGAAAGCATGTCTATGTCGAAAAACCCTGTAGCCACACACCTCAAGAGGGTGAATTAGCGGTGCAAGCGGCTCGCAAACATCAACGAATCGTGCAAATGGGTACACAACGGCGATCCTGGCCCGGAATTGTCGAAGGCATCGCCAAGATCCATGAGGGGGCACTTGGAAAAGTGCTTTATGCCCGCACCTGGTACAACAATCGTCGACCCTCCATTGGCACGGGAAAAGTCTCTGCAGTTCCCGATTGGCTCGATTGGCGGATGTGGCAGGGTCCGGCACCCGACCGGCCATTCAAAGATAACATCGTCCACTACAACTGGCATTGGCACTGGCATTGGGGCAACGGTGAGCTAGGCAACAACGGGGTACATGCAATCGACGTCGCCCGCTGGGGCCTTCAGGTCACCTACCCCGAGCGAGTCACCTCAGGCGGCGGTAAGTATCGACACGATGACAGCCAAGAAACACCCGACACAATGATGGTGACGTACGACTTCCCCGGAAACAAAACGATCACCTGGGAAGGGCTGAGCTGGTCACCCCTGGGACCTCATGATTCCGGTTTTGGAATTAGTTTCCACGGGACGGAAGGCTCACTGGTGATTCGCAGTAACTCCTACACGATTTACGACATGAAATCGGCCGAGGTTGCTTCGGGGACCGGCAACGCGGGTGACAGGGACCACTTTGACGATTTTCTGGATTCCGTTCGAACAGGTCGTCTACCGAATGCTGATATCGAAAAGGCACACCAAAGCACGCTGTTATGCCATCTCGGTAACATCGCCTACCGAACAGACAGCGTCCTGCACACCGATCCATCGAATGGCCACATCCAGAATAATCCTGATGCCGAAGCCTTGTGGGGTCGAGAATATGCACCAGGCTGGGATCCCAAAGTGTGAGTTTCCCGACCCGAACTCAATAGAGATACAAAGGTCCCGATTGCGTTCGCTGCGTTGATTCGCGGTAATCCCATCAGCAGCGTTCAGAGGAATGACCGGCGTAAAGACGGGAATGGAGCTAGGCAGGCCCCGCTGACGTTCGCATTCGTCCGAGCAGCCTGCGTTGACGGGCGAGTGATTGCTGCCAGAATGCTGCTTGCGTTCATCGGTCGACCGAAATTACGCTGTTCGATAGATCGAGCTTTTCGAGATCACTGATTTACCAGATCGCTGATTTACCAGATCGCTGATTTTAAAGGACGGCAATTTGTAGGGACGCCGGTCGCGAGCATTCAGGTAGCTCGCAACGCTTTCAGAGGACGCCAACCTCGGACGAGGCGCAACCATCACTGATCAGGAAAGACATCTCGGACTATTTGCTGCCACCGGGGTTGGCGTCGGCGCAATCGTTGGCGGCGGCATTTTGGTGTTGGCGGGAGTCGCATTCTCAGTGACGGGTCCTTCCGCGATCGTTGCGTTCGCCCTGAATGGCCTGATTGCGATGCTCACGGCGCTCAGCT
>JAYZAR010000402.1:0-7452 GCA_036339635.1 Planctomycetota bacterium
GGAGAAACAGAATCAGATGAAGAGGCGGAGGAGGAGAAAGCGGACGAGGGATTACTCTCAAAACTCAGCAACATGATGGGGGGTGCAACGCCAGGATTCTCACCAGTACTGCCTCCGCGAATGGCGATCTCAAAACCACGCGATTTGGCCTTTGATCCCCAGGGAGAATGGATCATTGCCATCAGCAGTGGACGCCTAATGCGTCTAGAGCCATCCAAAGAAAATCCATCTCGGCGGTGGACACTCCGTGTTGAACGTTCGCTCGAAGGCGAAGCATCGAAACAAGCAAAAATCGCCGTCAGTGGTAATCGTGTGCTGGTCGCTCGCAGTGAGGCACCGCTGATGATTCTTGATGCAATCACACTTGAACGCGTTGGCGAACCGTTACCCCTATCCGATTCGCTGATTCCCAATAACGTCCAGCCACTCGGGACCGGAGGCCGATTTGCTTTGCTCACCAGCGATGGCCGATGTCGAATCATCGAACCGAAGGATGAAGCAGTCACCTACGAGATCACGCGAACACTCAGACAGAAAGAAATCGAAGCGTTACATTTCCATGTTGCTACAAATCAATTGGTGCTTGCCCACCACATTGACCAAATTGACTTTCTTGATGCTGACGACTTGTCCGTGAAACGATCGATTCGCCCAAGCCTCGCTCAATGGCGGCTTATCGATAAGTATGTGCTCGCTCCCTTGAGAATCATCGTTCCGCAAACCGGTGAACTGGGGGAGCCCATCAGCGTTTTGATCAGCGGAAAATCAGCAATCGTCATGAATGCACCAAATGGTGAAGAGCAGATAATCCGCTATGACATCGCTCGCCCGATCCTCAGCTGTACGATTTTCCTGCTGGTGATGCTGACGATTAGCTGCACCTATTTTGCAACACGTGATTTCTGACATGAATCAGGTGTCAAACGCAGCCGCGTAACGAATCCACCAGCGGAACCGCGAACAAGATTACAAAGTGCGCTCAATTATTAAACGTGCTTCAGCTTGAATAGCCGGTAGGATAATCCACGGTTCGTCCCAAAACTCTATTCGCTCAGTAGAAACAGACTTGCCCAGCGAATTCAGCAGTCGACGCGAGTTACGGAAAATCCCTATGAAACCTGCTTAGTAATGATTTTTCGTCTGCAGGAACGAGATACATCTTGCCGCGAATCGCTTTCGTTTCCCCAGGCTTTAATCCACCAATCCGAAAATCGTTATGGATGCAGGTGATCACCCCCTGAAAAACCTCTTGATAGGGTTCCCAAGCGACAGCCAGAATCATTTTCTCGTCAGCTGAATAACATCCGGTCAATCCACTGCTAGGCACGAGCTTACTGAGCGGTCGTGGATTCACATCGTCCCGATCAACCGACGCCGGCACATAGACCTGCCCCGGTACGTAACGGGCATTCAATGCCCAAGGTGTCGTCGGCAACCGCGTCAACTTACCGTCAATCATGAGAAAGCAACGCCGGATATAGGGAGGGTAAACTTCTCGGGAATCCTTGGGATCAGCGCCGACGAAACCATCCACTCGCATACAAGGCTGTGCCCAGTGAACAAGCGATTCCCGGTTCGTCGGGTTCGACGCTTCCACGATAAACATCACTTCATCTTTTCCGGCTTTTATGACATGCCGCACAACCACACCATCTTCAAGACGGTCTTCGATCTCGACACGCTTTCCATCGGAAGACGCTGAGACCAACTCACTCTCATGAGGAATCACCGTCTCACGCCAATCCCGGTCGGTTGAATCGGGACGGCAATAGGCTTCCAGATAATGCGTTCGGATTGGGCCACCCGGAATGTGAGGCCCAATTACTTCCAAGAAGCGGTTTTCCCATTTCAGCGTCAAATTCGGCTCAGCGGCCAACGTGATCGATGCGAGCAGAACCGACAATAACGAAAAAGGAAATCGCATGGTGATGCAAAGGAATGGCGAAGCGAATTGCGCGAAACACCGATGGTGGACGACATGGCAGCGGTTAAAAAAGTCAACCGCCACCCCGTGAATAGACACACTTAGCAGAACGCTATTTGATCCGATACAAATAGCTCCGGCTTCGAAGCAAGAAACCATCGCCAACGGGAACCAGGCTGGCCACCGTAAATGGCTCGGCATCATCAACTTCGTTGACCGCAACGACTCCCGGTTCGGCTTTATCGAGTGGGCCGAGCACGTAAGTCTTGCCATCTTCTTGAGTGACATACAAGTGATTATCGGCGACCAGCGGCGAGCTACTAAAACTCGTTCGCGATTTCGGTAGTTCGGTACTCCAAATCGTCTTACCGGTTTCTAGATTGAGGCAGGTGACGGTCCCTCGACTCGATTTTCCATCGGAGACCAAGTAGACGCGTCCCTGCCATGCTGCCGGTGTCGGCACATCGCTACCCAGGTCATCACGAAACCAAGCGATCGCTTGATCACCTTTGCCATCGGCAAGCTGATCCATCCGCACCGCAGTCAGTGTTGACCCACGTGCGTAAGGACAAACAATCACGTTTCCCTCAGCAACCGGCGAAGAGATAGAGCGAAAGTATTTTTCCTGATCGGGATTGAACCCACCCAGGCGGCCCAATTCCCGCCCCGTCGTTGCGTCGTGCAACGTGAGATGATCGGCTCCCATGACTGCGAGGGATTTGCTTCCATCGATTTGAACACCAAGTGGGGTGGAATAGCTCTGGGCTGCTTCCTCTGGCGCCCCCAACATCCGATCGGTCTTCCAAAGCAAGTCTCCTTTTTCCTTGTCCAATGCGACAAGATGACTCGGACCAGACTGCATCACTGCGACAACCACGGCCTCGTCGGTGACCGTCGGGGAAGACCCTAAATCCCACCACAACGTATCAGCACCAAACATCTCTTGGATGTTGATTGCCCAGCGGACCTTGCCAGTTGAATCAACACAAGCCAAATCGCCGCTGCGAAAGTAAGCGAAGACAGAGTCACCATCGACAACCGCAGACGGATTACTACCGCTCCCTTTACGGTGCTTGCCACCGGTGTCTGCGCCCAGATTGACTTGCCAAGTTAGCTTGCCGCTCTCGACATCGATAGCAATCAGTGTATTTTTCCCATCCACGCCAGAGGTCACGTAGGCGGTCCCATTGGATACAACCGGTGTACTGCCTCCACGCCCGGGAATCTCGATCTTCCACGTGATCCCAGCATCATCCGACCAAGCCGTTGGATATTGATTTCCCGAAGCGACACCATTTTGCAATGGCCCACGCCATTGAGGCCAAGACTTCTTATCTGCCGCCGTCAAGACTGGCGTTGCGAAGAGCATGAGCCAAGAAAAGCAGAGATTTCGAATCAGTTTCCGCATGGCGTTGAGTTCTCCTATGAGAGGTAAAAAAACTGGGTAGTCATCTAAAGACAAACGTGCAGGAGCAGTTTTGGCGGGAATCAGGTCTGCACGCGTCAGGGTGTGCAGAATCGTTTGCAGAATAAAAGCAATCAAGGTTACGCGGAAATCAGTGGGCTGTGGGGATCATTCGTGAGCCCGGACGGATCGAAGTGATCCCAAACGGGCAAAGATCGAAACGGAGTACGCGTTACCGAGACCAACTCATTTCACCAAATCACAAGAAAACTACGATCGCTCTTTTTGGAGGAATTCACCACCGTGACGAAGGTGAGCGGTTCGGTTTCCGCGACATTTCATTCGCACTTGGCCAGCGTCTGCTAAAATCTTAACCAGACAGGCGACTCCTCGGGGGTGGCCTGATCGACACTACAGTAAACTGGAGGGGTTAGTCCGTTTTCAGGTTGGTGACTCGAGATGCCGCAATGATTCGTTTGGTGTTCCCTCTCGTTCTGCTTGGAGTCGTCGCTGCGGAACCGTTGCGCTGCATCGGTCAGCAATCAAAAGAGGGTGACGAGTTCGAACTTTCCTTTGAACAGTTCTCTCAAAAACGCTATTCCGATCGTCAGCAGGCGACCCTGGAAGCTTGGCGTCGCCGAGAAAAATCTCGGGACCAAGTCCAGCAAGCGACCCGCCACCCCGATCCAGAGGTGGCACGCCGAGCGAAGTGGATCCTCCGGCAATGGCAACTTGGTGCCCTCCCGGACACACCACCGGAGATTTCCCGACTTCTGCAGCGGAGCGAAGGCCCCGAAGCGATCGAGAGCTTGCTAGAAGTAGGTCAGTTTACCGCTGCCATCATCGCGATCGAGGAATCGGCTGGCACACCGAACGAGCGAGCGATTCAGCAACGGATTGCCTCAGCACTTCAACGCCGTTTCCCAATCTATGTGCACTTTGCTCTGGAGAGTGATTCGCTGCAACCACTCTTGGAATTGATCGACTTGGTGGCTGATTCGACCGAATTAGCGATGTGTCGGTTGCAGCTACTTCAGCAGATGGGAACGGAGGTTCCTGACGATGAACTGCTGCCTAGATCTTCCGTGCAATGGCCGCAAATGGAAAAACAGCGTGCCACCGCAGCGATACTAGTCGCTTTAGGACGGGTCGCCGATGCCATCGAAGTAGCCAAGCAGACGGTGGATCCAAATCTGCTGCACCAATGCCAAATGATCGGCTCAATGTGGCGGGAAGCAGCCATTGGACAGAGCCAACTGGCGGAGCAAGCCGAAGTCGGTGGAACGGAGTATTTCACCCGTTGGGCGATGACTTTGATCGATGCGGAACGGGCTGGCGATGCTGCCTTTGTCCGGCGGGCTGTCGACGCCCTTAGCGGGCCGCCGGTTGATAAAACGATCTCGTTAGGCAATCAATGGCGGTGGCAAACGCTCGCTAGTCATGGTTTTATCGACGAAGCATTGAAAATTGCGACCGAGACGAATCGTGACGATGCGGCCAAGCTTGCGATGGCTGCTGCCAGACCACGCGAGGCCCTAGAAGCTCTGGGCTACCCACTCGAACGTCTCGACCTTGATTTGCATGAGTGGATCAAACGTGCGACCGAAAAACAGCAGTCCTCTGGCGCGAAGAGCGTGGTGGAGGAGGTTCAAAATTTATTTTCGATGCTCGAGATACTGGTGTCGATCGGCCGACACGATGCCGCCTGGGAAATATGTGACCAACTGAGCAAGAGTCCGGTCATGCTGGGCAACTATCGTCTCCGTGAATTCCTACTGCTTACCCTTACAAAGACACGTCGTAAAGATTGGATTTTGGAATTTGCTGTACTGGAGAACGATCGGACGATCTCAAGGATCAGCCTGCAGACGATCGCCCGCACCCTGCCCGACGCCGATTTCGGAACGTTGGATGCGGTGATTCAGGGATTAACGCAATTGCTGCCCAGCCAGTCGAATCGCGAACGTTTCCAAGCAGCCTATCAATTGATGAACGGTGAAATCCCTAGTGACTTTAATCGCCAACAAGATTTCGAACGACTATTCCGTTTTCTGACCCAGGATCCAACGACCTCCCAGAACGGCCTGCCGCGAGCCCGTAGGAGATACCTTGCGAACTTGAATATCGTGCAACTGTTTGCGCGCCACGGCGAGTCAGAATTAGCGACGACAACGTTGCGTCAACTCGCCACCCGAGGTGACGCGAAGGCTTTATTCATGTTGGCTGAGCAAGAGCTCAATGGGGGACGTATTCAGGCGGCCAGAGAACTGTTTCAGGCTGTCTACGATCAAATTGTCAGTCAGGGTAAACACCAGAATCGAATCGCAACGGCCGACGATTCCGGCCTGGCCGGCAAAGCCTTGATCGGTCTTTGGACAGTTGCCAGACGATCAGGTGACGAACAATTGAGTAGGGAACTAGAACGGGAAATCGAGCTCTCTCTCTGCACACCCTCGATCGCAACACGAACCCTAATCGCAGAGTACCTCGGTGAGCAAGGTTCGACATCGTTAGCGATCCGAGCCTTCAAAACGATGCTACCGATCGTTGCCTTGGGTGATCCCGAGAACGGATCTTTCTACGATGTTGCTAGGCGTTACAGCACACTGGCCTCTGACACGGCCCCGAGCGAGGCGGCTCATTGGTTCGATTTGGCGATCGGTGGAGTCATCGAATCAGTCGACTTTCGAGCCAGCGCCTACGTTACATTGCCGATGTACGTGCACCGCTGGGCTTTGGAAGATGCGGTCAATCGCGGCGATGAACCAATGGCAACTCTCTGCCTGAAGCGGATCATGCGTCTTGACCCACTAGACATCGATTTCGCAGAACGATTGCTGCCCGCCATGCGGGACGCGGGAATGGCCAAAGCCGCTGATCGCACACTCGATCAACTCATTAATTTGGGCATTCAATATTCCGCCCAATTTCCCTTCGATGCGATGAGTGCGAACAACTTGGCCTGGGTAGCGGCTATGAACGAAAAGCGACTCGAAGATGCTCTGGAACTGTCGAAACTGGCTGTGACGACTGAACCACAAAGCGCGATCTATCGCGACACGCTGGCAGAAATACTATTCTTGCTTGGCCGAAGAGAGGAAGCATTGCAGATTGAAAAGAGTTGCCTTCTGGACGATCCAGACCAATGGCATCTATATGAGCAAATCAAAAAGTACCGGCAAGCGCTGACAGAAAAGTGATCACCAGCGAGGCCGTGGGAAAAGCCTCAACGACGGGTTCGTTCTTCGCTCGGGCGAAAGCGAGTGCATTCGTGTCGCAATTAAATGGGTCACATTTCGTCGGGTCGCCGCAACTCGAAAGCGGCGACAGGATTCGAGCAAACCGATTCTCCGGTTTCGTCAGTGCCCAAAACGTAAATGAAATCCGTGATGGTAATGATGCCGAGGCGTGACACGATAGCGATAGGGCGGTAGCGGGTAGTGGGGAACAAAATAATGCTCTTCCACGATCACTGGCGCAATCGGTTGAGTGACACGCGGCTGTGCTCTGACGGCCTGGCTTGTCGGCGCACCAACAGGCGTACGTTGCATGACCGTAATCACGTTTTCTGGAACTCCCTGTTGGTGAAGCCAAATGATGTCAGGTACCTGCAGTGATTTCTGCACCCCACGGATTTGGATTTGGTTAATGAGCACCTGATCACTCAACCCGCTACGAGCCATCGCTGCAACGTCATTGACAGACACAGCCGAGTGCTGGCGGACCATGCTGCCTTGCTGCCGATACAACCGCTGCTGTCGATAGGCCTTTTGCTCTTTATCTGTCGCATCGCCCAGCACGCCACCGGTGACGGCCCCCACCACACCTCCGATGGCTGCGCCGGCTCCCGCCTCGCCATTGTTGTCGCCGATCAACCCGCCGACAGCGGCACCAATGATGCCACCGACGGTCGCGCCCCGTTGTTTGTTGGCTTGCGCTTGGCACTTGGAGGTCTGGATCGATGCGAAACCCAGCATCAAAGCGGGAATTGAGATCAAGACGCGAAAATGCGAGCGTTCATTCATGACGCAGCTCCATTTTGGGATCAAAACCCGACCGATTAGAATTCAACCGGCCGGGACCATCAGCCGCACCCACTGTTAGTTTGAAACCAGGAAAGGGG
>JAYZAR010000403.1:0-8597 GCA_036339635.1 Planctomycetota bacterium
TCAAAATGGCGAGACGGATTCGATTCATCGAACTGCGCTGTTTGAGTGATCTTTGATCGCATCGGGCGGCTCCCGAAGGCTTGCTAAGCAGTGGCGATAGAGACACTCCTGCAAGTTTGGGATCAAGGGAATGGATAAGGGTTTGATCCAATCTGATCAGCCGGCCCCTAAATTGAGCTTAGTCCGACTTGGTGGAGAAACTCCCGAAACCATTAAAATCGGAGAGGGGAATCCGTTACATCGCCGGCACAATCGGAGCAGCTGATCGGCTCGGCTCCGTTGTGAGATCGTTTCAGATGAAGGCTTGTTGAATCCGGGGGAGCGAGAGGCCGCAGATTCTAGTGCGGTGCAAGCTGGGACTTCCAAAAAAACGAATGCCGGTTGACTGATTCACCAATGGTCACTGGGAAATTGGTATCCTACGGATTGCTCTCTTTCTCCTGAGGTCCAACTTGATGCAACACCGAATTGTTTACTGTCTGACGTTCTTCTTTCTAGCTGCCATCGCGCTGCCTGCCGCTGAAAAGCCCAATATCATTTACATCATGTCGGATGACATGGGGTTTTCTGATATCGGCTGTTACGGCAGCGAAATTGAAACACCCCATTTGGATTCTTTGGCAGCGGGTGGTGTGCGATTTACCCAGTTCTATAACACAGCACGCTGCTGCCCAACGCGAGCGAGTCTTTTGTCTGGGCTGTATCCGCATCAAGCGGGGGTTGGGCACATGATGAATGATCGCGGGCACGACGGATATCGCGGCGATTTGAATCGCAGTTGCGTCACGATTGCGGAGGCATTGAAAACGGCGGGGTATAAGTCTTACATGTCCGGCAAGTGGCATGTCACAAAAATGATCAATCCTCAGCAAGAAGAGGACAAACACAACTGGCCAATGCAAAGAGGCTTTGATCGTTTTTATGGCACCATTCACGGTGCGGGCAGCTTCTTTGACCCGAATACGTTGACCAGAGGGAATCAGTACATTTCTCCTTATGCGGACGACGAATACACGCCCGCCCAAATGGCCAACGGTGAGTATTACTACACCGATGCGATCGCCGATCATGCCACCCGATTTATCACGGAACATCATGATCAGGCAGATGATCAACCATTTTTTTTGTATGTCAGTTTTACGGCCGCTCACTGGCCGATGCATGCGTTACCCAAAGACATTGAAAAGTACGAAGGGAAATACGATGGCGGGTACGACGCTATCCGCAATGCCCGTTATAAAAAAATGCTGCGATTGGGGTTAGTCGACAAAGCAAGCACAGTGAATTGGGCGATTCCCAATGAATGGAAGGAAACGACGCATTGGGAATGGGATAAACGCAATATGGAAGTTTATGCGGCGATGGTTGACAGCATGGATCAAGGTATCGGACGGATTATTGAAGCCTTGAAAGATACCGGTCAGTTCGAGAATACGCTGATTTGCTTTTTTCAAGATAATGGAGGATGTGCTGAGGGCTATGGGCGGGGTGGAACGGGGCGTTCACGTGCTGAAACGCCAGAGCTTGCACCGCTCGCTGCTGATTATTTGCAACCCGACATGACGCCGAAGCAGTCGCGGGACGGCTTTAAAATGCGTACGGGAAAAGGTTCGATGGCTGGACCTGCCGACACGGCAATTGGTTATGGACGTGCATGGGCGACGGTCTCGAATACTCCCTTTCGCGAGTACAAACACTGGGTTCATGAGGGTGGTATCTCAACACCTCTAATTGCACACTGGCCGAGCAAAATCACGCGAAGAGGCGAGCTCGAGCGGACCCCAGGACACCTGGTTGATTTGATGGCAACGGCCGTTGAGATCGCGGATGCGACCTACCCAAAGACATACCACAACGGCCAGGCCATTAAGCCGATGGAAGGGAAAAGTTTGGTCCCCGCGTTCTTGGGGCAACCACTTGAGCGTGATGCCATCTACTGGGAGCACGAGGGAAATCGCGCCATCCGCGTGGGTGACTACAAATTGGTTGCTAAAGGCGAAAAAGGTCCTTGGGAACTCTATGACATTTCCAAAGACCGAAGTGAGCAAACAGAGTTGAGCGAAGAAATGCCAGATTTGGCCGCAGAGCTAGCAGAAAAATGGATGGCTTACGCGGCTCGCGCTAACGTGTTGCCGATCAATCCTCGCGGGAACCAAAAAGCAGACAAGGTCAACAAAAAACAACGCCGATTCGTGCTCCGCCAGGGGGACGATTTACCGCGGGATATTGCTCCGTTTGTGCAAAACCGAGCCTTTGAATTGATCGCCAACGTAAACGTTGAGGGAGATGGTGTGATAGCGGCTCAAGGCGGAGTCACTCATGGTTGGGCGATCTATGTGCAGAATGGCGAAATCTGTTTCGCCAAGACCCAAAATGGAAAACGTCAGGTCATCCAAAGTGGGGCTAAACCAACAGGTGAAGTGTCGTTAAGCGTTTCCCTCTCAAAGCAGGGAAAGGTGAGAATTTGTGTTGATGGCCAGGAGGTGAAAGGCGGCGATGTTCAATCGGCGCTCTCGAGTCAGCCATTGGATGGATTGCAAATCGGTCAAGATACACATGGAAACGTCGGAGGCTACGAATCGCCTTTCCCAATTCAAGGAAAGGTCAACAAAGTGATTGTTGAATTGGAGTAAATCCACCAACGAGCGGCGCATGCTGTCAGCGGTTGCACCAGCACCAGCACCAGCGATCGGTACGCCGGTACCTGAAGACTGGCCGTTGAACGTCAGTCAGCAATTCACCGTTGTCATGGGTGTGCCGATTGATAATTTTTGATGGCGAGCGTTGTTTTGCCGTCCCGGCTTAGTATGGCAGTTCTCTGAGGTAGATATTTTTAAAGAATAGTTCGCTGCCATGATGTTGAAGTTCAATTTGATCGGATCGCACTAAGGGTGTCTTGCCGCTCTTATCCCAGAAGTTTTCGAGTTTGACGCGGTTCGCGATTAATTTTTCGTTTAGCCAGATCGTAACTTTGTCGCCAACCATTCGGATCAGGAACGTATTCCACTCCCCAGGTTTTCGATCAGCCAGGACAAGTGGGCTGTTTCGGGACCGACGATTATTCCAAAGTCCGCCAGATCCAAGATTGCGACCGTTTTTATAAGCGGTAACCCACTGTTCGGCAGAGGAATGCGGGTCATCGTTTTTGGCGCGTGGATCCCAAGGGTCCCAAATCTGAACTTGTGGCGTTCCACGCAAATAGATGCCTGAATCGGCTCCTGGAGGGATTTTCCAATCGAGGTAGAGCTCGAAATCGCCGTAATCTTTCTCGGTGCAGAGGCTTTGGCCCGCACCATCGTAAGTGAGCACGCCGTTCTCGATTGACCAGTGTTTACGCATGGTTTCATCGGCTTTGGCCTGGGCCATTTCAAGGGCTTCGCCCTCAAGGGAACGACGTTGATTGGCATTCTTGTGCGCTAAACCTTTCCAGCCACGAAGGTTTTTACCATTAAACAGTGCGGTGAAACCATTTGGTGGCTTATTTTCTGTTTTTGAATTCGGAATGCTTGGTGATGGTGAATAGTCGGCGATGCGAAGATCACGAAACTCGACCCGGTCACTGTGGCCTGCCAGCACCAGATGCCCGATAGGCGTCTTCATGCCGGGATGCGGTGTGCCATCGACCGGAGTGGTTTCGTCAAGGAATGCATCGACGATGACGGCACCATTGAGAATCACCATAATGTGGTCTTCAATGGCCACGATCGTTTCTCGATTCCACTCACCCGGCGGCTTGAGGTATCCGATTCGTGCCGGTGTGATTCCATAGATCGATCCATGATATTGCCAAGGCTTTAACCAGCTCATCTTGCGAGTCCGGCCTTCACCCATGTCCGCGATGCCGTTGTAACGACTGCCGTGATGATCCAAGATTTGGATTTCCATGCTGGATGAGGCGGGATGGCCTCCATCAGGAACGCGGATGCCTATCCCGTTATTACCGCTTTCCTCTAATTTGAATTCGAATTGGAAAGCAAAGTCGCTGTATTGGCCATTACTGACCAAGTTCTTTCCACCCTTTTTACAGATCAAGATGCCTTCCTGGGCAGCATAGCCGGCAGTATCCCCCCGCCATCCGCTTAGGTCTTTCCCATTGAACAAGCTTTGCCAGTTGGCGGTTTGGTCGAGAGTCGCGAGTGTCTGCTTTCCGTGGGCTAGATTCGGATCGTCGTTGCCAGACTGAGCGTGCAGCGGAGTCGTGATGAGAGTAGCCAGGAATAGCATGAATAGTGAAATGGTGCGCATAGGAATTGGCAGCAGGAGGAATCGCGGAAAAAAGGCGGGAAGTGAATGTGGACGTCGACTCGACAATATAGCCGCGACCTTGATAGCACGGCAAAATTCGTCGCATCCCTTAGCGGGGGCGACTCTGCCACATCAGACGATACCGTCCTGCTCCAACGCGATTTCCGTGTTCAGCAAAAGCTTGGATTGGTTTTCCGTCCGAGGTCGGCGTCCAGATTTTTCCAGCCAAAGAATTGTGGACAGCCCGATCGCCTGGCTTAGGTTATTGGTCTTGCAGGCGAGTCGCGTCCCGCCGATGATCATGCTACAACCGTAGTGACATCGCGCGAATGAGCCGGAAATGTGAGCTCAAAGCGGTAATTCGCCCTGAGGGCTGAAATCGAATCGGGATGTCTTCCGCTCCAAGGAAAACGGTCAGGCGGCTCTGCGTCTTTCGCTTGCCTGAATCGGCTCGGATAGCTGAAGAATCTTCGGTTCCGCCGCGGCGGCCGCACTGATTTGTTGGCTGTCGAAGGTTGCGGCAACTTCCCGGTCGGTGCCATAGATTTTCAGTTGATCTTCTTCGATAAACCAGATCGCGTGGTGGTTGCGGAGATAAAACTGCCGTCCACAGAAAAAATCGTTGCGGATTAGAATGGTTTCTCGGAGGATGAACTCGTCGTTCTCCTTATAGGTACCCTGGTCTCTTAACCAACCTATCAAACAGTCCCTGACCATTGCCAAGCGTTGCGAGTTGGTCATTTCGTGAGTACATCCAAGAAATGCGATACGATAATGCCATTGAGTCAGTGGCGTCGAATCGGCGTTGATGATTTCGCTTTTTTGACGCCCATAAATGTTTCGGCTCAATGCGACCCTGACATTCGATCCATCTCGAAAAAGAAGTATTCTGCCCCTAGGTCCCCTATTTTGCCTGAAGCTTTAAGTCGCTCGGGCCTGCAAGTCACCTGTCCGTTGTTGGAGTAAAGATGAGGGTTTTGTTGAGTGAGGATGAGTTGAATCAGGGTGTCAGGCGGTTGGCCGACGAGATTGATCGACACTACGAAGGTCGACCCTTGACCGTGATTGCGATCATGACTGGTTCGTTAGTTTTGTTCGCTGATTTGATTCGCCGTTTATCGATGCCACAGCGGGTCGGGGTGATCCAAGCCTCCAGTTATCGAGGTGGAACAACTTCGTCTGATCTCCAGGTCGATGCGGGGATGATGATTGATGTGAGTGCGCGTGACGTCTTACTTGTAGACGATATTTTTGACACCGGTAAAACGCTCGAGCGAACCGGCGAGATGATGAAAGAGTTAGGTGCCGCATCAGTGCAAACAGCTGTCTTGTTGCATAAGCAGCGAGAGCATTTGGTCCAGGTACGACCGAATTTCGTGGCATTCCAGAGCCCTGATGAATTTGTCGTCGGTTATGGTTTGGACTACTTGGATATGTACCGAAATCTTCCCTATTTAGCGGTTTTAGATGCGGCAGAAATTGAGGCAACAGCGGCGGATGTTGAGTTGTGAGTGAGTGTCCTCGAGTTTTGTTAATCACCCGTCACTATTGGCCGCATGGATCAATTGATTCTGCAGGCTACGGTTATGAGTTTTCAAAGGCACTTCGCCGCGATGGCGTCGAGATTGAGGTCGTCACACCTCGTTTTGCATCCTCTTGGAACGACCGTTTGATGGTGGCTGGGATCCCGGTTCACCGGCCTACCGCGGCCCCGCGAAGTGAATGGTCGATGGGCCGCTACGTGAGGCATCTCACGACTTGGCTTCGCGAGAATGGTGACCGGTTTGATGTTTTGATGGTGGATGGGATTCGAGAAGAAGCAACTGCGGCGGTGGAAGCCGCTCGATCGCTTAACTGCGTTACGATTCTTAGATGCTCTGGGTGGGGTTTTGAGCGGGATACGGAATGGTGGAAACGCAACCGTTCGACGGCACGGTGCGGGATGGTTGGCAAGCTAGCCGATGCGGTTGTTGCCAAGAGTCCGGAATGTGCTCGAGCGTTGGTGGCCGCTGGATATCAAGCAGACCGAGTTGTTCGAATCGATGATGGATTTGCCGCCGGACCACAACCAACGACCGCAATCAAGGTTCGTGCCCGCCAATCCCTCGCGACTGCCAATGGCGATCTGTTTGCGGAGGAGGATGTACCGATTATTTTGTGCACCTCAAGCATGACCCGAGGCAGCGGCATTCATTTGCTCGTCGACGCGGCACGCCTGCTAATCACGCGACATCCCAGCCTGAGACTGTGGTTCGTTGGTGATGGTCCTCACCGCGATTCGATCTATCAACGTATTCGCGGTGATGGAATCCGAGCGTCAATTGCCATGCCAGGCTCATTCAATGACAACGAAGATTTATTTTTGGCAGCTGACATTTTTTTACAGCCTGATGAGCAGGGTTTAGATTATTTCTTGCCGTCTGCGGTTTCCGCGCAGTTGCCAATCGTCGCGATTGATCAAGCCTCGACGCGAACGGTTCTTACCGGCAATTCCCGCGAGCGTGGAACGCAGATTGAGGAAGATCCGGGGCAGTGGGTTCAATGGATTCCTGGTGCGACCTCCAACTTAACGCGAAAAAAACTGCATGAAGTGTTAGATGGACTGCCGGATGCACGCGTGCGAGCAAGCAAGCTACGACGCTACCTGCTAAGGAGTCGTCCCCAAGCTAGTACGGTCCAGTCCTATCGTGAATTGTTCAGGCGTGTGATGAATAATCGGCCAGCGGGGCAGAATGTATCGATTGAGGCGGCATCATGACGATTCGTGTCGCGTTCGTGATACCTACTATGGATCGCGGCGGAGCCGAGAAACAACTTTGTTTACTCGCTGAGCACCTGCCCCGAGATCGTTTCGAGCCACACGTTTTTCTGCTGACACGTGAAGGCCCTCTCTGCGGGCGACTGCGTGAAGCTGGGATACCGGTTACGTTGATTGGAAAACGTTTTAAAGTTGATCCGATGGCGCTCTGGAATTTGAAAAACGAATTGCTCGCGTTCAAGCCCGAGCTCGTTCACACCTGGTTGTTTGCGGCGAATAGCTTTGGCCGGGTCGCGGCAAGGATGGCGAATGTCCCTCACATCTTGGCGAGTGAGCGGTGTGTTGATCTTTGGAAAACTGAAGCCCACCATTGGATTGATCGGCGGCTTGCTGGGGGGACCGGAGCAATTACGACCAACAGTTCCGGCGTACGAGATTTTTATGTTGAACGAGGGATCGCCACGGACCTGTTTCGTATCATCCCAAATGGAATTGAGCCTCGTTCGAAAACTTCGCTGACGCGGGCAGAGGCTTGCGACCGATTGAAAGTTGACCCTGCCCGAAAGCTGATTTTGGCGGTGGGCCGCCTATGGCCTCAGAAACGATATCGTGACCTGATCTGGGCTGCCGAATTGCTAGGGACGCTGCGTGAAGATACGACGTTCGTAATCATTGGAGACGGCCCTCAATCAGGTGAACTTCTGCGACATCGTGACGCTGTCACGACCACTGAGCGCGTCCGCTTTGCCGGCGCACGTGATGATGTGAACCAGTTACTTCCCCACGCCGATCAATTCTGGATCGGAAGCGCCTATGAGGGACAAAGCAACTCATTGATTGAGGCGATGCAGGCTGGATTGCCGGTGGTTGCGAGCGATATTCCGGGCAATCGAGATCTCGTGACGGATGGACAAACGGGGCGATTGGTCAAGCTCGGGGAGACCGCTGATTTTGCCCGCGCCAGCAATCATTTGTTTGAAAATCCGGATTTGGCGGACCGTCTGGGCGGGGCTGGAAAAAGCCTGATTGAGTCTGAATTTACGGTGCAGAAAATGGTCGCTGGGCACGCAGAACTATACGCCGAAATGTCCGCTCGCTAGCTTTCCATTTTTGGCAGATCTTTGGTTGAGCTGGTCGCAGGTTAGGCCTTTAGGCTAATCAGATCTGCTGGATTGACCGCAAAATGTGATAAAAGGTTCCGCTCGTAGCGATCAGGAGAACGTCTGGGGGCGAAATTTCGGTGGATTCAACTGTTTTCCTTCAGATCCGCGTTGAGAAAGCTCCGGGGACAGATAACATCGGGTCTTGCGAGGAATCGTGCAGGGGACGGTTCCTGAATGATAGATCCTTTTCAGAAGAGCGAGCGAACATGGACCGGAGCGATATCCGTCAACGACCTGTCAAGGAAGTCGACCTGATGTTGACCAACGCCCGCTTGCGAGACGAGCTGGAACCATACCGCGACGAATCGATCGATCCCTCGGTCAGTCGGATGTCTTTGCAGGAGGAAAACGAGTATCTGGCATCGATGCTGGCGTGGGAGAGGGCTCCTGCTCTACCGATCGCTAGCTGGTTCAGTCCTGTACTGGAATTG
>JAYZAR010000404.1:0-10956 GCA_036339635.1 Planctomycetota bacterium
AAGTTTGCAACATTGCGGGCAAATGTGCCATGTCCAATCATCACGATCCAGACCGGTGTGGTGCTCAACTTGGAAATGGTTGCGATTGATTGTTGCAGCAGATCGCGATCCGAAACTTCCGAAGTCTCAGAACCCAATCGCAAACAATCAACCTTTGATTTTTCGGCCAGGCGTTCCCATTTATCTGCCCAGGTTGAAAACATTTGTCCGTATTCGGGCGTTCCGCTGGCACCGACAACGAGGATCATGGTCGGGCGGGCAGAGGCTGATAGTGTCAGGCTTGGATCCGGTGCCGTTTTATTTGGGCTTTCGACGCCCGCCGGTTCATTGCCTGGATCGACCGCCGCGTCGTTGTCCTGACCAATTGTAGCAACTGACAGGACGGTCCAGATTGTGAATGGGACAATGCATTTTTGCCAACTCATGCTAGCCCCTTCCATCGTCGCAAGCCCCATTCACTGCACAAACACAATACCGCCAAGAACATGACCCAAGGTCGGTGCCAAATCGGATAGATCCAGGTTTCGGTAATGGGCACATCCCGCTTGGGGAGGTCGACGGCAAATTGATCCAATCGATCTTCACGGATGACTTCTCCTCCGGTTTCAGCGGCAATCTGTTCCAGTAATTGACGATTTAGTTTTAGTTCACCAAATTCAGCAGCACCGGATTGTGCGGTCCACCCTGACTCATCTTTCCCAATCTCCGCACCATCGGGTCCGGTCACTTTCGCCGTCACCTTGTATCCGCCAGGTTTCCGCGACCAATAAGTGGCTCGATACAAACCAGGTTCGTTTGCATCCATCGTGGCTGACATCTCGAATGACTCGCCCCCCAATGGCTCGATGGTTAAGTCCACCTTCGCGTTATCCATCGGTAGATAAGCGGCGTCCCTCGCATTGACCAAAATTTGCACCGGCTGACTAGGATCTTTGTCGGTTTTTACTGTTAACTCAGCGCGACGAGGCACATCATTGACTAACCAATGCGATATCTGTCGCCATGCCTGGGCGGGGTCGTCTCGTTTAGATTTTTCGCTGTCTGTCGTGTTGCGACGCATTGACCAACGCCATAGGTCTCCAATCAGCAAGGCAGCGGTTCGACCTTTGCCGAACCTTTGTGCGACAAGAGCTGGCCTCGTTGTGCCATCGGGGTTACTTTCAACGACGGCGAGTTGGTTTGCCCCAGGTTTGACATCACCAACTGGGTTCAGGGTAAGAAACGGAGGCATTTCGGCGATGCGATCTTGTTCAAGCAACTCGGTGCTACGAAGACGTGCCCAGGGTTGCAGTAAGCCTTCACGTGTCAGCTTCATGACGTAAGGGCCCGTGCTACTGCCAGGGTCCATGCGCGGTGGATAGACCGGGGATAGCTCACCCAGAGGTGTATCGCCGAACTTTTGGCTGTCAAACGCCTCTTGTCCGCCCAGCATCAGCAGGCCACCACCGCGTGATCCAACAAAACGACGTAGCAACAACATTTGATCTTGAGTAAAGAAATCCGTTTCCAGATCGTCGAGGATTACACCGTGGTATGCAAATAATTCTTCGGCGGTATCAGGGAATCCTTCGCTCAACTCTTCCGACTCCTTCACGCCAAGTCGAATGATCACCGGTTCATCATATTGCTGAGCTGATTCTTCATCCGCTTCCCCCAAACCAGCAAACAACGGGTTCGTATCGTTCACACCTTTGTCACGAAAACTGAACTTAGGTTCTTTATTCGCGATGCGGATCAACCCGACTAATTGAACCTCGGCATCCTGTTGCAGGGCACGTCGAATAAACTTGAATTCCCAGTTGGGACGGCCTGAAAGATAGAGGATTCGGTAGGGACCGCTGGCGCGGTCAACGGTTACAATTCTCGAATTGTTTAATAAAGTCGCTTCGTCGCTTTTGGTTGCAGTCTCCTCCAGCGGACTTTCGATTAGCCGCCGGTCACGACCACGAAAAACAGTCGCACGATAGAAACGTACGCCTGACTCCTCCGGGCGAAAGCGGAATCGAACGTCGCTGGATTCGCCTTCAGCGGTCAGGTTGACGCTTGATTCTTCGATCAATTTGCCTGTGTCAACATCGCGAAGTTGGACGAAAACAGTTTCATTACGAATTCCAACCGCATCGACTGATACGGTCACTGTGATTGGTGCTGACTCGAAATCAGTTTGCCGGACACTCACGTCCACGATCCGTACATCGAGCAACGCTCCGTCGGATTCAGGGACGACCGGATAGACAGGGAACCCAAGTTGTGACCAGTCATAGATAGCGTCAGGTGCGTCTGTCAGATTGCCATCAGTGAACAGTAAAGCACCTGCGACTGGACGCTCCGAAAAACGTTCCGATAATGAAGTTAAACTCGTTGCCATGGATGAGACATAACCGTCAGCCTGCAACGTAGAAAAGTCCTCCACACTCTCCAAGCGGGCGTCGAACGCGTAGCGACGGACGTCAAACGCCTGCGCTAATCGAATCCGCCAATCTGAGTCCTCTCGTAAAACTTCAAGATTGTGCAGATTGCGACTGGGGGTGTTTTCTGCAGCTTTCAATTGCATGCTTTGACTGTTGTCTACCAAGATCGGTAACACATTTGCCTGAGGCCGCGGTCGGGTTCCACTCCGCATCGGTTCAAGTAAGCAAATGGCGATCAACGCGATTGCTGCGATTTTCAGGAGTCCCGCGAAGAACCGGACGCCACCAGAAGTGTCGGGCCGAGAGTAGGACCAAAGTGCCAGAATCGAGATCGTGACCGCGAACCCGAGGGCAGCACCGATCCACTCAGGGGCTCCCCAAAGCCACTCCTCGCCACCAACCATGATCGCGGGAATTGTCGTATTTAACATGGCAAGTGATTGAATCAACGTCCACTCCCCAAGCTTTCGTAGTATTTCTGCACCGCATTGGAAAACTCAGCGGGAACCGGATCGCGGTCCAGAGGAACCGGGGCATGTTTTTCAGCCGAACGACGCATCAATTCTTCTGAAACATTCTGTTTTAATTCACGCAAAGGTTCAGCCAACAATTCCTCGACTAAATCCCACTGCGGTTCCTCTGATCTTCGTCTGAAGTCACGCCGAATCTCTCTTGCACGATCGCGAATTCGAGCCGCCTCGGATCGCATCTCCGGATCGTCAACCATTTCTTCGACATCTCTTAATCGATCCGACCATTCTCGGAATCCATCACCTGTCAAAGGTGCAGCGCTTGGGCTCTCAGCCGCATATCGACCTAGCCCGCCTCCATCTTGGGCGGCTTGTTGATTGCGTAATGCCGATTGTTCACTGGCACGTTGCGTCTGTTGTCCGGGTTGCTGTCCGGGTTCTTGTCCGGGTTCTTGTCCGGTTTGCTCCCCTGATTGTTGTCCGGTTTGCTCTCCCGGTTGTTGTCCGGATTGCTCTCCTGGTTGTTGTCCGGTTTGCTCTCCCGGTTGTCGTCCGGATTGCTCTCCTGGTTGTTGTCCGGATTGCTCTCCTGGTTGTTGTCCGGATTGCTCTCCTGTTTGTTGCCCGGATTGCTCTCCTGTTTGTTGCCCGGATTGCTCTCCTGTTTGTTGTCCGGATTGCTCTCCTGTTTGTTGTCCGGATTGCTCTCCTGTCTGTTGTCCGGATTGATTTTCCTGGAGTTCGTTTTGAAGGTCGCGATCAAGCTGTTCGAGTTCGCTGAGGGCCCGCTCGAGGGCTCGAGTTTCATCACCTAGCACAGTGCTAGCCGCGTCTTCCAATTCCTGACGCAACTGATCAAGTCCCTCAGAAGCCTCTCTCTCGACTTCGCGAGCTTCGGCATCGAAGCCACGTCGCACTAGCTCTGCTGTATCATTCAATTGTCGATCTGTTTGTCGCTGCTGAGTTCGCCTGAAGCTATCGTAGAGTTTTTGTGCAAGCAGCGGTTCAGCGACTTCTGACTGTTCAACCGTTTCCTGCATCTGTTCAAGCAATTCGCCAAGTCTTTCTCGCTGATCCTGGAGCTTTTCTTCCAGTTCATCACGGTCGTTTTTGGCTCGCAGTCCTGCTTGTGCGGGTTGCTCGGTTTCTCTCAATTGTTCCGATAGTTCCTCTTGTCGTTCGTCAATCTCTTGGGCTTCACGCCGCATGTCTCGAACGGCTTCGTTGAATTGGCCAGCGGCGCGTTGTCGAAATTCATCCCTCATTTCCTCAAACTCGCGTTCCGCGCGGCGTCCGGCCGTCAACGCTTCGGAGGCGTCGTTTTGTTCTAACGCGTCACTCGCTCTACGGACGTTTTCGCGAGTTTCTTCTAGTTGCTCGGCGGCGTTGGCCATTTGTTCTTGATTTTCGGGAGATTGCATCCGATCAGCCAACTCGTCAACTTCGCGCAACAGATCTTGTTGCTGCTCGCGTAGTCGTTTGAGTTGACGTTCAATCTCTTCCCGCTCTTCTTCCGTTTCCGCTCGTTCGAGGGCGGACTGTAGTTGGGCAAGTTCTTCATTCAAATCTTCTTGTCGGCGGGCAAGGTCTCGTAGACGGTTCAGCACTTGTCGTACTTCGCGTTCCTGCAGATCTTGCTCTGGCTGTTCCTGAGCCTGCTGCTGTGTTTCGTAACGATTTTCTTCCTGATCAAGCTCCAGTTCATTAATTTGCTGCTGTCGCTGTTGTTGCGACCGACTTTGTTGTTGGCTTTGCTGTTGCTGCTGTTGCTGCATTACCTGATATTCTCGGGCACGCAGTTTCAGTAGTCCTGCGTATGCGGCTTGCTCTGCAGTCATTGCAGAGCGCAGTGACTTTGTGTCTTGCTCTGTTTCTGCAGAGGCTAGATCGGAGAGCGCTTTTAGCATTTGGTCTCGCACATTGTCCACAAAAGCAGTCGACCGCTCGTCTCGGACCTGTGTACCAAGTTCTTCCAGTTGCTCGAGCGCAGTTGCCTGTGATTCATCGATCAAACGGACATCAGCACTGAATGTTTCGGTCAGCTTTCCGGGCCGCTGGTCACGGACCACTCGCCACGTGGCGTTGATGATTTCCTTTTGCAGCTCTGCTAATTCTTGGGCTTGTTGGCCATTTTGGTTTCCTTGTTGCTCTTGCTGCTGCTGTTGTTGTTGTTGTTCTTGACCTCCAGGGGGTTGCTCGCCCTGACGGAATATTTCGTCGAATGGACGAACTTCAGCGAAGTACATGTCGCTTTCGGTTCGGCGGAGTTGGCCATCTGGTCCGAAATCTTCTTCCCAGAAGTGGTAAACGAGCAGCTGATCAGGTTCGGCCATCAAGGCCTCGAACTCAATTAGGTACTCAGCATCCGCATCAACGGCACGAGGTAGGTCTTCTCCGAGAAGAATGTCTTTCGGTTCGTTTGCTTCAAAGGTATACGACAAGCCATACTTGGCGACTCCATAATCGTCCCGCACGGTCGCACCCAGCGGAAGTTCCTCTAGGGGAGAGACCGTTACGTCGCCCCCAATTGTCAGCTTAAGATTGGGTGACTGGTTGGGGAGCATCCTTGCGATTAGCTCGGGCGGGTAACTGTTTTTGCGTCCGGCGTTGTCGATCAATTCCAACTTCATTCGCATGGTTTGATTGAGATTCAACGTTGCCGACATGAGTCCTGGCTCTGTTTCATTCCCCTGCAATGGTATACGGTTGCCGTCTTTTGCGACGAGCTCAGCGGATTGGACGGTTTTGTTCAAATAACACAACCAAGTGACCTCGGTTCCCTCAACTGCTGAAACACGGACTGTATCTTCAACCAGCTTTTCGGACAGTTGCGTGTATTCTGGGTATTTCAAATTTGCATCGCTGCGAACGAGTGCAGGGAATTCAAAAACGGAAATATCGAAAGTGTCACTTTCCCAAGCCTGCGATTCGATTCGGTACTCGGTCGCTTGGTTGACGGCTGGGAGGAAAGCTCCCAGGACAGGATCGCTCAAATTTTGCGTCATCGGATAACGACGTTCCGATCCATCGGCCGCGACACATACAAGTTCGGCACTCTCGGGAAACGAACCTGAAAATCGCGCGGTGACCACCAGACTGGTGCCTCGTTCGATTTCGACGTCGCCGGGTATGATTTGAACATCGGTAGAGAGATCGCTCTGCGAAGCGATTTCGGTATCGGAAGGTGCTTCTGATACCGTCAGCATTAAAAGAATGGTGTACAGCGCCGCGAATGCGCCCAATCCAAGCAAGCGGCTGAAGACAAGTTGTCCGCTGGACACTGCGTCTGTCCAGCGATGCCGCGTCGAATGCTCTTTTGCTTCCCCAATGACGCGGCGTTGAAGGTATCCGAGATCATCCCCTTCTTGGCTGAGAGCTGTCAGCAGGCGGCCGTCTAGATTGGGGAAGCTGCTTTCGATCTGTCGGGCTATCGTTCGTGGATTACGAAAACTTAATCGGCACACCAAAAAGGAGATGACGGCTGATCCCACGGCGATCGTAAATAAGACAAGTGCGAGTAACTTTCCGTCGACTTGGCCAGCCTCGACTTGTTCCTTCATTAACCAGCCGGCGAGCGCAGTCACCAAGGCGATCACTAACAACGTTCGCCAAAAACGAATGCGTTGCATTTTCTTCATGACTGGGCGAATCTGGTCCAACAATCCTTGGTTCATTTTCGACTCCTTAAATGTTTCCTGGCTGGAACAAACCGCCAATCTGTTCGTGATCCTGTCATCCCAGACCTCCTTCGGCAAGTTGCCCTGCCCCACGCCGCGTCCATAACATGCCGAGCAAGGTTTCGATGCCGAGCAACACTAATGCTATGACGAGCAACCATTGCCAAAGCTTCTGTTCGTTCTCGAGCTCCCGGTCCCGCAATTGGCGTTGAGTGTCCAACGCTTCTTCAGTCGTCACGTTTTCACCTAGGATGACGCCAAAACGTTCCAGCTGGTCCTCGCTTAATGGGGCTGTCGCGCTCTCCGCTTCGGCGACGTTCACCGCGAAATTGCGGCGTGTTTCACCTTCATTGAATTGGTAAATTCCTGGTTGATCAATGGATTTCGAATCAGAGGGTGTTCGAAAAGCAAGTTGAGTTTCGGCGGGGGTGGTGATCGAAGCTGTTTCGGATGGTTTGAAATCGAGAAGTTGCCCCACGTCATAACTATTCGATGTGGTTCCGCGTCCACCTGCTTCGAATAGGTTGAAGGCGAAAGGGATGAATTTGGTCGACATCGCGAGTTGACTTGCCGAAGGTTGCCAGCCCGTTGCCATCAACATGACGCTGCCATTGTCGACTGAGTGTTCGAGCAGCGCTGGATCACCGTCATCAAAGTTGGCGATCACCTGCCATCCTTGATCGACGTTACTAATCGAGCGGTGATTCCAGAACCGAATCTTCGTAAAATCGTTGAATTTTGGGTCTGCCATCGAAGCGAAGACAGGATGGTTGAAGTTTATCTGCGAAAACATCACGTAATCGCGGACGGTAGCTTCGGTGACCTGAAGATTTGAGTCGGTGATCTGATTGATGGTTCGGGTCAGTGAATTTACTTGCGACGGCTCATCGCTCAAAACAGCAAGCAGTCGTCCACCTTGTTGAACATAGAGAGCCAACTTTTCAATCAGAGCGGTTTCAACAGCTGCGTTCAACACGATCAGTCGAACCTTTCTGGGGTCAGGCACCGTTGTAATCGCGGTTGGATCAACATCTTGGGCTGAGACATTGCGATATGCGTTGCTCAGCGGGACTCTCTGTAAGTAATACGAAAGACTGTCGCGCGGATCCTCCACCGTTGGTCCAATCATCCACAAGTCGAATTCTTCCGCTTCTGGGCTGACTAAATAATGACGATTGTCAAACGCATGCTGGTCACCATTGAGCACGAGTGCAGTGGCACCAGACGGAGGTCGCGGCATCCGCACGATTCGTGTTTGGCCCGGTGGTACTTGGACCGGGAACTCTTGTGTACTGGGATTGGTCGGCGGGATTCCATCCCAACGCAGACTAAACTGCCCGTCGCTTGCGTCTTCCGAATTGGTGACGCGGACTCGGATGCGATCCGCGGAAAGATCGGCCTCTGGATCTGACTGCAACACCGTTGCCGAAGCGTTGGTTCGGTCACTTGCAATCATTTGGCGAACGTCCAAGCGTAATTCCTTCGGCCACGCGTAGACTTGCAAACTTTCTAGTTCGCTGCCTACCTGCAAGTCACTGATTAAAATCATCTGCGCAGGTCCGGTGGTGACGCCAGTCGATATCGAGTCGTCAATTTTGCTCTGCGAATCTTCTTTGGTATTTACGCGATTATCGATTTCATAGCTGACCGCCATGTCACCAGCAAAGCTGAGTGCAAGCCCCGTTTCGCTCCCACGCCAGGAAGGGGCGAGATCGGCAACTATTTTTTTCGCAGTCGCCTTCAGCTGTTCAGGCGATAATTGCGCCCCGCGCTCAAAGCTAATTTGTGTTTGGGGGAAATCATCAAAGCTTACGATCGCTAATTGATCCGCCGGCTGCAGATCGTCGATGACGTCATTTGCTGCGTCGACCGCTTGTTGCCAAAGTCCGGCTCGTTGCATGCTGGCACTGGTGTCGATGACCATCATCAGTCGCCTGCCGGGTACCTCGGCATCACGTCGCGCAACATTGCGTAGAAAAGGCCGACTGAAAGCTAACGCAAGCAAGGTCAATGCCAGTACACGGAGCATCAGCAGCAACCAATTGTCCAAGCGACTGCGTCGCGTCAATCTGGGCGGCGTGGGGCGCAAGAACATCAAAGAACTAAATTCGATTTGCCCTCTCGGCTTTCGCCGGATCATATGAAATAGGATCGGTAGACCGACTGCTAATGCACCTAAAAAGTAGAGCGGGGCAAGTAGACTCATTCGTTTCCTCCCACTGCGGCACCGGTTCGACTGCTGCTCGCCAACATGCCTGCTCTCGCCGTGCCGATGTTTCGATTCCGCTGGTTGCTGATCAGATGAAACAGGCCTTCCTCCAGCGGATCATCGGTGCAGACTTCGTACAAGTCGACACCAAGCGAATCGCAAATTGATTGCAATGATTGGCGATGTTCTTCGAATGCGGTTTGATATGCTGAGGTAGCCGCATCTGGATCAAGATAGATTTCTTTTCCAGATTCCAGGTCAACGACCATGCTGGGTGAATCAAGCTGGAACGCCAATTCGCGGGGATCGAGGGTTCTCAGAATCATGATCTCGTGACCCCGCGATCGGAGATACGCAAGATTGGTTCGGAGGGTATCGATCGGAGCTAGCAGATCGGATACTAACACGATCAATCCGCGCCGCTGGACAATCGCCGCAATTTGTGTCAATGGCTTGTTCAAGTCAGTTCCAGTGCCAGCAACCGGTTTGGAGATAGAAACCATCAACTGACGAAGATGGCCTTCCCGCTGCCGGGCACTGATGAATTCTCCGATCGTTTCGTCGAAGGTCATCAAGCCGACGCTGTCGCGTTGCAGAGTCAAATAGTAGGCTAAGGTGGCGACAAGCGTTCGCGCGTATTGGATTTTGGTGTAATCCAAGGAACCGAATCCCATCGACTTACTTTGGTCAAGCACCAAGTAGCACCGGCGATTGGTTTCGTCCTCGAATTTTTTGATGTAGTAACGATCACTTCGCGCAAAGACCTTCCAGTCGAGACCACGCAGGTCATCACCAACGGTGTAAGGGCGGTATTCGCTGAACTCAACTGAAAACCCGTGGAACGGACTTCGGTGTAGGCCATTATAAAACCCCTCCACAACGGCCTTCGCACGAAGAGGTAAACTCTTGATCCGCATGACAGCATGCGGATCGATAGATAGGTCGGTCCCAGCGTTTAAACCGACCGCTGAGGTGCTGGCTGCATCGGCCATGATTTTTCCCCGGTTCCGATCAAGTGGCTACCGTCGGAACACTCGTCAACAGTCGGTCAATGACATCTTCGATCGTCACACCTTCTGCTTCGGCTTTGTAACTTAACAGCACTCGATGACGGAGTGTTGGATGGGCGAGCGCTCGAACATCATCGATGGTGACGTGCGCGCGACCGGCTAAAAGGGCCCTCGCCTTCGCACCAAGGACGAGGGTTTGGGCGGCCCGCGTTCCGGCGCCCCAGCTGACCCATTCGTTTACAAAATCGGGTGCACCTTCGCGGCCGGGGCGAGTGGCCGCTGCTAGTCGAACCGCATAGCCGCCAATCTCCTCGGCGACAGGCACTTTTCGCACTGCCTCGTGAAATTTTTTGACATCCTCACCATTAAACAGGGGTTCGATGGTTTCCGGTTGACTGGAGGTGGTTTGCATCACGACCGCCAACTCGTCTTCAGGGGGAAGGTAGTCGATCAGCACGTTGAACATGAAGCGATCGAGCTGTGCCTCGGGCAGTGGGTAAGTGCCTTCCATTTCGATCGGATTTTGTGTTGCAAGCACAAAAAATGGCGCTTCGAGTTTATAGACACTTCCCGCAGCAGTGACCTGATGTTCTTGCATCGCTTCGAGCAATGCTGCCTGGGTCTTGGGAGGCGTTCGGTTGATCTCGTCGGCGAGGATGACGTTTGCGAACACGGGACCTTTGACAAACCGAAGCTCGCGACGGCCGTCCGCTTCCTGCTCTAGGATCTCGGTCCCGGTGATGTCAGCCGGCATCAGATCGGGCGTAAATTGGATTCGGTGAAATTGCAGATGGAAGATCTTGGCGACGCTACTTACCAGCAGTGTCTTCGCCAGCCCTGGCGCCCCGGTGATTAAACAGTGGCCGCCCGAGAATAGGCAGATCAGTAGTTGTTCGATGACATCGTGCTGGCCGACGATGACTTTCGACAATTCAGCATTGATTTTGTCGCGTCCTTCTCGAATCTGCTCGACGACGCGAGCTTCTTCTTCAATCGACATCGCTTCTATAGACATTGACAATCCGTGATTGGAACCAAAGTGAGCTTGCTCTATGAACCGTTAATATAGCGGGGAGTCTCGGGAAAAGTGGACGAGTTAGGCCATCGCCTTGAGAGAACGGATGAATGCCAGAATTCTGTCGAGTTCATACCGAATCGCGATAGCCCCCCCGATGAACG
>JAYZAR010000405.1:0-12919 GCA_036339635.1 Planctomycetota bacterium
CATCCCGTTCCTGATTTGTATTTCGTTTTGCTGCTGAAGAGATCCCTTTCGCAAACGATGCACTTGTAAGTGCCTTCCTTTTTGTTGTTCCAGTACCGATTCTTGAAGGCTGGCTCCGTATCTTCATTCTGGGTTACGCTGTACTGAATTGGTGTAAGGATCTGTCGCAATTGTCTTTTTGTTTTGGGTACGTATTCTTTTTCATCATTCGGCGACGCCAATTCGGTTTTCGAATCGCTGTCCTTCTCGTCGGCAGTGACGATCCCCTTGCCAGTGGCGAAAAGAGCGAATACGACCAGAGCAAGGCTGAAGATTCGAAACTGATAAGTGGACATGATTGATCTCCCTCAACTTGATCTAAAATTCAATCGGCTACTTCCGCATGCCGTAACACCGATTTCTTTATTGTAATTATATGACTTCTGTCCATCTCCAAAAGATCGATCAGGCCTTTGGGCGTACGCACGTCCTCCGTGGGCTCGACTTCCAGGTCGACTCTGGCCAGTATTTGGTGCTTTTAGGGGCAAGCGGCGGTGGAAAAACGACCACGTTGCGAATCATTGCTGGGCTCCAGAAACCAACGCAAGGCAAGGTTATGCTAGGCGGCGAAGATGTCGGGGCACTTCCGCCTCGCTCCAGAGACGTGGCGATGGTGTTTCAGCACGACACTTTGTACCCCCATAAGACGTTGGCGGGGTCGATTCAGTTTGGGTTGAAAAAGAGTTTAGGACGAACTGCAAAGGAAAGGCGAGTCGCTGAGGCAGCTCGATTGACTGGGATCGAGGCATTCTTGGACCGCTATCCCCACCATCTGAGTGGTGGCCAATTAAGGCGGGCAGCAATCGCAAAGGCGGTCGCGCGGCAAAGCAGCGTGCGGTTACTTGATGAGCCGTTGTCGTCGCTCGATGGCCAAGCCCGGGAGCAGTTGCAGGCCGATCTTTTGCGTTGGCATCGCTCGTTGGGCGGGACGACCATTCATGTCACGCACGATGGGCAAGAGGCGATGCGGATGGCCGATGTTATCGCGGTGCTCAATGGTGGAAAGATCGATCAATGCGCAGGACCTGATGAGATTTATCGCGATCCAAAAACGCTGGCTGTTGCTCGCGCTATCGGAACGCCAACCATTCAGTGTTTTGAGGCGTGCTTTCGTGCTGGGAAATGGATGATTCAGAAAAAGGGGCAGTCAAGCAGTAAATTGTCGATCGCCGCAGCAGGAGAAAAAAATGTGATTGCCGTCCGACCCGAAGCGTTGCGAGTTGAATCTGCCGGGAGTGAATCCGACGGTCGATACGCGGTACGAATTTCGGGCATATTGCAGCGATGCTCTTTCAGCGGGCGTGATCAGGTGATGTCAGTGCAGTGCGGCGAGCAAACGGTGACGGCGGTTCAGGCGAGCATTTCTGAATTTTCTGCCCAGCCAGGAGACGAAGTTTGGGTGTGTGGTGAACAGAAGGACTTACTGGTTTTTGATGCTGCCACCGAGGAACGCGTTCATTCGTAGCCGACGCTGTGATCGACGGAGTTGCGACGATATTTACACCGAGACTCCACTTTGTTTGACCCTTCCCTTTCCCTGGCACGCCGCCTTTCTTGACCACTCCGCACGCTTGCCCCGGTCTGATACGATCAATAGCATGGAGTACCTTGAGTTGCTATTGCCTTTGATGCTGATTCTTTGTGCAGGGATTTTCGTCCAAGCCGCGACTGGATTCGCGGGCGGCCTGATGATTGTGCCATCGATGCTCTATTGCGGCTATTCGATTCCGGAGGCCCAATGCTCGCTCTTGGTAGCAACCATCCCTCAAAATGCTTGGGGATTGTGGAGCTTGCGCGATTCGATCACGGTGCGTCAAGTCGCTGCACCGGGTGTGGGGCGGATGGTGCTTTTCCCGGTCGGAGTATTGACGTTGCAATCCATGGAAGCACTGGAGCCATCGACGGTTCGTCAGATTGTTGGTGGTGTCGTGTTGCTCGTCACTCTGGCGATTATTTTGTTCAAGCCGCGACCGCGTGAGAAACTGCATCCCTTGTGGGCGTGGATTGCGTTTCCTGTTTCGGGATTCTTTCAGGGACTCGTCGGAATGGGCGGGCCCGCAATGGTCTTTTGGGTTCAAGCCCATGATTGGAGTACGAAGCAGACACGTGCCTTCATGTTTGCGATGTACTTTATCAGCATCGCACCAGGAATCGCGATCTTGTATTGGTTCTTTGGCGACCGAATCATCGCGCCGGGCGTGCTAGCGGCGGTCCTGATACCACTTTTGCTCGCCGTAACGGTGGCTGGTTTGCGGTTTGGCACCCAACTTGGCCGAATCCGCCTGCGAAGGGTGAGTCTCGGCCTGTTGCTATTGATCGGTATTGCCGGGTTGGCGGCACCGTGGCTTCGTTGACGATCAGCCGCCAGATCCGTCTGCTGCCTCTGCCTCCGTTTCCGCTGGAGCTTCCGTTTCGGCTGGAGCTTCTGTTTCCGCTGGAGCTTCTGTTTCGGCTGGAGCTTCTGTAGGCTCATCTGCAGTTGCAGTCGATTCTTTTTCGGTTGAGGCTTCCTCTGGACCCGTGCCAACGCTCATTGCAAACCGGTACAGCTCGTCCATGGAGATTGCGTCATCTTGGTTGAGATCCGCTTGACTAAGAATTCCTTCAAGTGGGCCGACTAGTTCTTCGCCTTTAAGCAGTCCGTCACTGTCTTTGTCGTACTCGGCCATGATGTCGGTTGGCACACTGTTGGGACCTAACGCGTTAGCGCCCTGCCCATCAGCGTCCAGCCCATCAGCGTTCGGCTCCTCTTCGTCGAGCGTCACGCTGAAGCCAGAAAATTGAGGAAGGCTGGGCGGAGCGCCGACACCAGCTTGCTCACCACCACCGCCCTCACCGCCACCTTCTGGATCCTCGTCGTCTCGACCAGCTGTAACGACGAGAGGTGTGCCCGTGTCGAATTGAGATACTTCGCCACCCGATTCGAACGCAAACTTATCGGCCCGATGAAACATCAAAAAGTCGCTTTGCGTTTTGTAAACGACGAACAGGTTGTGCGACTTGATCGGCATCCCGGCTCGCCACGAGTACCGTTCAACGGTGTCACCATTGGTGTCGGTAAAGGTTTCGGCGGGATCTCGTCCAAGCAGCTTGTGGACATCGGTGTCGGTAAATGTGACGGTACTGTCGGCATTCATTCGCTGATTTTCAGCTAATAGGCTGTCATAAGCTGCTTCAACCGCGGGACGGGCAATAAACCGGTCGTATCCCAGCCCAACGAGGCCAATCGCCAAAATTCCTAGCAGAATGGGAAGGCGTTTGGAGCTACCTTGATTGGCCGGCGTCGAGGATGGAGGGGTATTTGTTTCAGACATGGATCACTCGTGAACGAGAATAGTTTGACTTGGAATTGGCCCGTTCCCTGACCTTCCAATGCCTCCCGGCAGCGGTAATGCAGGTGGCGAAACCTTCACCGGATGGAATCGGCTCCATCTAAGATGATCATGCAACGGCACCCCGACGTCAACGCAATGCGGCTAAATACTGTTTTGTTCGGAGGTTTGAGCGCGGCCCATTGTTCAGGATCCCTAAATTTTACCAGTCAAAAAAACCGTTTTTATCGCCTCTAGTTCTGTTATTCGGGATAGTGCGGAGGCAGGCGAAGAACTCGTCGTAAAGACGGTTTCCCGGAGCGGATTGCCGGCGGGGGAAATCGTAATGAGGCGTTCGTCATTCGGAACTGGTGAAGCCATCGGGCCGCCTCAGGCCACCCGATCAGGGATTCGCAGGAAACACATTCTCCGGCTGTTTTAGGAGGGAATGCTGATGTGCACTACTTGGGGCAACGTTCAGCAGGCGGATGGCAATTCCCCCGTTCGATCAGACTAGGATCGAGCGGTGCTGGTGGCTTTTGCTTTCCCTCTTTTCATCGCAGCGGGCGAGCGTCGGCGCAGGTTCATGTCTTGGGCGAACAGGGACAGCCGCATTGAGTTGAATTTGTTGAGTTGCAGGGGATCGAGTCGAGTGTTGACTACGTTCCTGTGGGAGAGCATCCGTCGCGCGATGTCTGCGTCCCATCTTGTGGGTTAAAGGTGAAGCTCAACTCGGTACAATACAGGTCGGTACTGAACGCCCGATTTTTTGGAACTAACCATGCATCGATTCGCCTTCCTGTTTTGCTTTGCACTGATCAGCGTCGGTAGCGTTTACGCTGACCGACTGACCCCGGAAACCCTATGGAATCTGTCCCGCGTTGGTGATTCTGCCGTATCGCCCGATGGTGCTCAGTTGGCCATGTTAGTGACACGGTACGATCTGGAAAAAAATGAGGGAACCACCAGCCTGCTGGTTCAACCTATCAACGGTGTGGCCACGGGCAAGGAGCTCGCGACCGCTTTTCAGACTCCGCTCGCCAAGTCTGCGGCGAAGACATTGCTGCAAGATGTAAAAGGGCTGAATTCACTCTCATGGTTCAATCATTCCAGCGGACCGAAGCTGATCTACATCGCACCGGGAAAGGCAAAAGCAGGTGCGGAAGAAGGAGATGAAGAACCGGGGAAACCACAAGCCTGGCTGCTCGACCCGACTGGTGGTGAGCCTCAGCAACTAACTGAGGTAGAAGAAGGTATTGGCAATTTGATCGCGTCGCCGAGCGGTGACGCAATCGCGTTCACCGTCGACGTGAAGTTGGACAAGGAAATCACCGAGATCTTCGAAGACCTGCCGAAGGCTGACGCCCGGATCATCGATTCACTGATGTATCGGCATTGGAATCAGTGGCATGACTACGCATACAGCCACGTGCATGTCGTTCAAGTGGGTTCCGATGGAACGGCGTCCGAGCCACTCGACTTAATGGCGTCCATGAAAGCTGATTGCCCGTTGCCGCCATTTGGTGGATCCGAGCAATTCACGTTTTCCCCCGATGGGAAAGAGTTAGCTTTAACGTTGAAGTTGGTCAACAACCCGGCTGAGAGCACTGATAGCGGTGTTTATTTGATCAGTAGTACCGGTGGTCCACTCAAGAACATCACTCCGGGAATGCCTGGCTATGATATGACCCCGAGCTACTCACCTGATGGTCGATTCCTTGCGTTCCATTCGATGCAGCGCGCTGGATTCGAAGCCGATCGCAACAGGATTTTGATTTACAACCGTAGCAGTGGCGAGCTGCAGGAGGCGACTGCAGGGCTCGATCAAACCGCTCACAACGCCGCTTGGAGCAGTGATAGTCGCAGTATTTATTTCGACAGTGAAACCCGTGGTACTCAACAGGTGTATCGCATTGATCTCGATAATTCGACCGTCCAGCAGGTTTCAACAGGGCGTTTCAACTTTACGGTGGTTGACGCCTTCGCAACCGGGCAAGTGTTGTTGAGGCAGCAAAGCATGCTGCGGCCGACCGAATTGGCTTTGTTGGACGTCGAAAACCAGCAAGTGACTACGATCACGGACGTGAATGGCGAGATCTATGCAACGCTTGAATTGCCAACCATCGAAGAGCGATATTTCACCGCAAGCGACGGCAAGGAGATTCACAACTGGATCATTGTGCCGCCCGATTACGACCCCGAGGATGGCAAGCAGTATCCGATGTTGACCTACTGTCAGGGTGGGCCCCAAGGGCAGATTGGACAGTGGTTCTCCTATCGCTGGAACTTCCACATGATGGCGAGTCGGGGGTACGTGGTTTTGGCAGTGAACCGCCGTGGCCTACCCGGATTTGGGCAGGCATGGAATGATCAGATCAGCGGTGATTGGGGCGGCCAGGCGATGCAGGATATCCTGGCATCCACCGATGCAATGATCGCCCACCCGAAAATCGACCCGAAACGGGTTGCGGCGATTGGGGCCAGTTTTGGCGGCTACACCGTTTTCTGGTTGATGGGGAATCATGCCAGTCGTTTTTGCACGATGGTCGCACACTGCGGCGTGTTCAATCTTGAGTCGATGTATGGGTCGACTGAAGAGCTGTTCTTCGTGAACTGGGATCTCGGAGGTCCGTATTGGAAGAGTGAAGAAGCGGCCAAGAAGTACGAGCAATTCTCGCCTCACTCGTTTGTCGGAAATTGGAAAACTCCACTACTGGTCATCCATGGGGAGAAAGACTTTCGTGTTCCCGTCACGCAGGGAATGGAGGCCTTTACAGCGGCACAGGTGCAAGGCGTTCCGAGTCGTTTCTTGTACTTTCCCGAGGAGGGGCACTGGGTGCTCTCGCCGCAGAATGGCGTCGTTTGGGGACGCGTGTTCTTTGATTGGCTTGATCGGTCTTGCCAGCCCTAGGATTTTCTCTTGCTCCAGCGAGCGGTGCTGATCGAAATCGGTACCGCTGGTTTGGGCTGTTAGGGGAGGTCTAGCTTGTTGAGCGGTCCTGCTTGCCGAAGATGTGCCGAGTGGCCAACGATGTGCCCGGTGGCCGAGCAGTTGGTGAAAGTGTTCTTTTCATTAGGTTTTTCCCGCGGTCCGTGCAGGGTTCTCTCACGGTATATCACAGGTGTATCGGTTGATCTTCATGGCCATTATTCAAGGAGCGGGACCGTTACAAACGGAGCTGGGCCATTGCTGAGAGAATCTGTCGAAAGGTTCCGCGACCGGTGGCTGTGGAATTCCCGGGCATCGGGTCGGAGACGCGAGCCGTTTTTCGGAAGTGGAGCCTAGGCTAATTATGCTTTGGTATGTGATGTTAATTGCGGCCGGATTCGCCGCTGGAATTGTGAATACCGTCGCTGGTGGTGGCTCATTCTTGACGCTTCCTGCGTTGATGATGTTTGGTTTGGATGCACAACTGGCAAACGGGACGAACCGGGTCGCGGTGCTCTTTTCGAGTGCTTCGGCGACGCTGACCTTTGACAAGCACGGACATCTCGATCGCAGGTTAGCCATTCGATTGACGCTCCCTACAATCTTGGGCGTACCGGTGGGGGCACTGCTAGCCATCAAGTTACCTCTGGCTGCATTTGAAGGAGTGTTCGGTGCGATCTTTTTAGTGATGGCATTGCTGCTACTAAGCAACCCAAAACGGTTGACGGAAAAAGCCGATATTAAGAACCGATCACCTTCGACACTTTTCGCGATTTTCTTTGGGATCGGAATCTATGTCGGCTTCATCCAAGCTGGCATGGGAATCCTGCTGTTGTTGGCGATGAGCTTGATCAAGACGGGTGATTTGGTTGCATCAAATGCCGTCAAGAATCTGATCGGGTTCTTAGTGACATTGATTGCCACTTTGATGTTTCTGATCTTTGGATTAATCGATTGGGTGCCTGGATTGACGATGGCAGTGGGGAATCTGCTCGGTGGCGTGGTGGGAGCAAAATTGGCAATCGCCAAAGGAAACCGACTGATCTTTGGATTCTTGGTGGTGGTCATGGCTGCGACGGGGCTGAAGTTGATCGGCTCCGCCATCACCTAATTCTCGGCTGCTCGGTAAGCCAGATTTGATCCTTGCCATGCAGGTGCGTTCTGCTAGGACTGCCGGTTTATCTGCCCGCTTTGCTCCGAGCTCCGATAATTTTGGGAATTGACTGGTGGACCTTTGGCATGTTGCACCTCTTCGGGATTTTGCCCAGGGTGGAGTGAAGGGGTTAGCTTCCATTGCTGAGAACGGTCGTCACGGTTGCCCTGCGTTTCGCAGACACAGGGCATTTTGGTAGCGAAGTCAATTCTTTCTCCGCTCGAAGCCTATCGATTGCCTCGCCTCGATTCTTAATCAGGTGACAAGGCGAGCGAGTGCTAAGGCGGTTGTGGGCCACCATATGAGGAGAGGGTGGAATTGTGGTTACGGGAGCCGTGCTAGCCGGCCCCGTGACAGTCAGTATTCAGGTGGTGTGCGGCTCGATGTCCCCTGTAACGGTGGCGGATCGATGTAATTCAGGATTCCCTGCCTTTCGCTTTGGAGCCCCACCGCGGGGGCCAAGCTGGGTGAAAAACGATAGGGAAGATGAACTATTTCGCCAATAAAAAAACGGCGTTCCAAATTGGAACGCCGTTTCTCGAATTCAAACGATCAAAAACTGCTCTACTGGTTTAACTGCTCTTCAACAGTCTCTTTGCCAGCCTTGCTACCAAGAGCTCCCCACAAACCGTAAGGGCTCTTGCTACCAGGAGCTGATGGGCCAGTCCCACCTTTATGAACCGCTGGAATCGTTGGATCACCCGCTTCAATCGAATCAGTCACAAAGATCACTGCTCCATCCGCCATCAGGACGTGAGCACCACCTTGGTGCTGACTACTAGGTGGCAAGCAACCTTCTCCATACCAAGCCGCCCAAGCACACAATTCACTGTTGGGTGGAAGGATGGTGTTCATGTTGGTTGCACAGGTTAGACTTTGCGCCCAAGCAAAACCTCGTCCGTCATCACTCAGATAAGTGAGTGTGCCGGGAGCGATTTGATTCTCGGGAATGTCATCTTGCCAACGGGTTGGGCTCTCTGGATTTCGGTAGGGTCGGCAAAACAAATTGTCGAATACCAGTCCGCCGCCAGATACTTGGGTCAATGACCCGTTCATGGCTGCCGTACGAATATCTCGCTCGCCCAAGTCGGTAGCGATTTCACCCGCAGCAATCGTGTTGGACAAGCCATCGAGGATATCGCGGAAGCGAGTCGTCATACGAGTCACGAAAACGCCTCGGCCAGATGCTCGCATTTGCTGTGACAAGAAGTTCTCAGCCGAGTTAGGCTCTCTGAGATAGTAATAAGGGATGCCGGTGTGGTTCCAGCTACTCGCATCGCCGAGGCAAGCGGCGTAGTTCGTTCGGCCAGCTGCAGGCAAACCGTTACCCGGATCGCTTGGGCAGCGAAACGTAGGAATCTCGGTTCGCCAAGCAACGTACTGAGTTCCGATACCCCAGTTGTGCGGCGTTGGACCCATCGCTGGCCATGGCTGGTTGATCGATCCAGGTCCCGTCGTCCTGCCGTCAACTCGCGTCGTGTTTGGATTGCTAATCTGCTCCCATAATGCTTGCTGCTCGACGAAAGGTAGCAAACCAACCAAGTAACTCAAAGATTGCCGGTTGTTTGTCGCATCTGGAAAACCGAAAAAGCTGACGTTCTTGCCAGTACCGGCACCCTGCCGCGGCAACTGTTTGTACGTCGAATGATAATTGTGCATTCCCAAGCCAATTTGCTTGAAATTATTGCTGCAGCTCATACGGCGAGCGGCTTCCCGGGCCGCTTGGACGGCTGGCAAAAGCAAGCCGACAAGCACGCCAATGATGGCGATAACCACCAGCAGTTCAACCAATGTGAACGCTGCTCGAGACTTTTTCATAAAACGACCTCTTGAAAAAAGAACAAAAAAAACAGACTAATTTCCTGGTGTGAAATCTGGTTTGAAGTCACCCTTAGCTTCTTCCATGCGGGCGTCTCTATTCGCCTGAACTTCTGACGACACTTCCCCCTGCACCACTGTGTTTTCTTCTTTGCCGCAACCGCTTAACGCGATCGGCATTGCGAACAGAAACGAACCGAGCAGTAAATTTCGTGCAGTATTCATGAAGATTTATTCCTAGTGAAAACGGAAAACCCTAGGATCAGAGGAAAATCACGGAGCGTCAACTCCCACGCAACCAATCCAAGGGAAAATAAGAAAAATTTATGTTCCTCTATTCCCGCAAATTCAAACCTTTGCATTTTGCCCGACCGTCAAGTTGGCAACATTTTCCGTACCGATTTGGATGATAATTGGATATTTCTGGAAGTCACGCGATGAATGGGCGATTTCCGAATGTTATGCGTCAGTACGGGGGGTATGCTTCGCGGCCGAGGGGACTCGTTGCCCAGCTCAATTTGGTGACCTGCTTAAAAATTGGGCATTCGTTTATCATTGCGCATCCGATGGGCAAACGCTTGCTTTCCCGAAAAAGCTCAACGCTAGACTCTCTTTTTCTACCGGGATGCGGATGTGATCGGATTACCCAACCCAAGGCTGGACTTGTGAACTTGCTTGGTAGGCTTCGTTTGCTCGATTTTGTTAGTCGAAGCCAAAGCCGCCCTGAAAGCTCCAGGTCTCGCGATTGAATCTGGCGCTACGCGGGTGCCGATATTCTCAGGCTGTGGCGGTGAATACCGGCCTGATTGGGAAGCGATTTCTCCACAATACTCGATACCTTGTGACAACAGACTTTCAGCCCGTCGAACAATTCGATACAGTACCGCTCGTTGACCGGTGACACGGTGGCTGTAGCTCAGTTGGTTAGAGCATCGGATTGTGGTTCCGAGGGTCGGGGGTTCGAATCCCCTCAGCCACCCTTCGTCTGGATCAGCCTGGTTTTGGCAAGTCTTCGCTGACGCTTGCCCGGTCAAAATCGGCGTTTTGGGTTGACCAATATCACGGCCGATTGGAAGACACGTTGATTGCCGTCGTGCTGCTTGGTCCTCCGTTTCTCGCTTTTCCGATCGACAGAGTACCGTTTCTAGGCATGTCGGCGGGTGTCGATTTTTTCGGCGAACCCTACGGGTGAAGTGCTACGGAAGTTCGAGGTCGACACCACACAAGATAAAAGCTCGGTCGGGTTCAGTGATTCCATTCTGTTGACATTCTTGGCGTTGGCGTTCGATTTCGGCGTAAGCTTTGGCTGCTTGGGCAGCATCAATTTGTCCGCCCGATTGCTCGAAGCTGACCCGCATCGCTCTCCAGGCAAGTGCCTCGAGCGGACGTTGTAATTGCTCAAGTAAGTCAGCGAGCTTTCGCATTTCATCTGCGTTAACTGATCCGCCGGCAAGTTTTTTCCCAATCTTCTGTGTCTGATCGATGAGTTCGGCTCTTGCGGTGATTCGGGCTGCGTCGTTTGAGCGGTTGAGCGCGACTAAGGACTTGGCAAGCCAATGGTAAGCGTCTTGGTTCGTTGGGTCAGCGATGATGACCGAGGCGAGTGCTTTTGCCGCTCGATTGGCCTCCTTGATTTGTAATTGATAGACACCCCAGGCAAAGCTTGCTTCCGGATTGGGATGGGTGTTCGGGTACTCTAGCAGGGCCCACTGCTTCAATTTTTCTTGCTGTTGTTGCTTGGCGTAAATTCGCCCCCGCATCGCAACGACTTCCTCTGTTTGCTCGCTGCGGTCGAGATCTCGTTGTGCCTTGTCCCATTCGCCTCGCCCTGCCGCCGCCTGGGCACGTCCCAAAGGAGTAATTGGGTCAACGTTCTCAGGCAAATTCATTTGATTCGAGAGTGGAATTGAAATCTTCAGCAACGTCATCAGCTCGGGCAAGTTAATGTCACCGGAGGCGCAAAGCGACTGAAAGATTTTTGCCGCGTCCAGGCGTCGACCTTGACGCAAAAACATCAATGCAAGTTGACGGTCGATAAACGATTGCGAGGCGTCGTCCACCTCACTGCGAAGCGTTCGATATCTTTTTTCAGCTTCCTCTGTTTCGCCCATTTCAACCAGCCACTCGGCGGTTTGCCCAATGGCTGGAAGCCATGTTTCCGGGTGGGCTGCCGCCAAACGATCAAGCGTTCGAACCGCTTCGTGAAAACGTCTTCGAGCAGCTAGTCCGCGAGCGACTGTGAAGAGCACGTTGGGATCGTCGGGCGCAAGTTCTCTCGCTTGGAATGCGATTTTCAATGCAGACTCAGTTTCCCCGGTTTGCAGTAGCTCAATGGCTTTTTCGACCAAGCTCTCAGCAGAGGCGATGCGCTCAGGAAAGGCTAGGGTCTCAGCAGGGAGTGGTTCTCCGGCGGTCACTGGTGCAGTTGGTGCAGGGGGGGCGATTTTTGGTGAAACGCCCGTTGATTGAGACTCATTTTTCTCTGCGGTTGGAGCGATCAGCTCAAAAGGTTCGGGGGCAAGTTGCGGATCAGCCTCGCTCCCGCAGCCGGCTATCATCAGGCCAAGCAGGCTGGCCGCGAACATGACCGCGAATTTTCTAGCCGTATCGAAACCAATACCCGATCTTGGGAGGCCTTGATCGTTCCCATCGGAGGAATTTCGAAACGCGTTTCGCATCATGGCTCGGGGTGGATACGGATCCAGTGGTCGTGGAATTCGGTTCCGTAATCGTCAATCGTTGTGGAAGGCATGTGGCATTCAATGCAATTTGTGGTCGCGGAGATTGGGCAGACAGTGTGAGGTGTGGTTGGCAACGGTGTAGTTGTTTTCGGTTCAGTCACAAGCTCTGACGCTGTCGCCTCGGAGTGATGGCACTCGATGCACTTATCGACGTAAACCTTTGGCTCGATCGCAGTGATCGTGGTATGAGGGTCGTGGCAGGTGGTGCATTTCAGCTGTCCCTCTGATTCGAGATAGCACTCGCTTCTCAGCAATCCGATCGGCTGGAAACGTGTTAACGGTTTGGGATACTCGCGAAGCTCTGTTGGTGAGATTGCGGCGGGCATTCGGTGGCAGTCGCCACAAAGTTGAATTTCGGCCTCCGCATTCCAGTCTTGTTTGCCCACCGAAAATGGTGGAGGTGGATTCATGCTGCGGGCTTGTTGGACGTGCACGCTGCCGGGGCCATGGCACTTCTCGCAATTCACGTTGGGGGTCAGGTTGACGATCCCTTGGTTCTCAATCGTGCCCGTCGTTACATGGCAATCGACGCATTTCCGCATGACTTCGCCAACATGCTTTTGGCCGAAAAGTTCGCTTAATGTTTCTGGTTGGCTGTGCAGCTGGCCGGGGGTGGCTCCCAATTGATCGCCATTGCGATACCAAGACGCACGGTGCTCGATCCCAACCGTTCCTTCCTTCGGGTCGGGTACAAGCGACAAGAGTGTCATTCCGTGATGGCCGGACCCGAGCGCGTACTGTAGTTGAAAAGGTTGCTCGCCAAACTTCGCTGGAATCTTCGCGAGCAATCCGTCTTTGCCGGATTCGTAGGTGTACGTTCCATAGCCTTCCGGCGTGGTGTAGGTGCGTCCCGAGAATTTCTCGACAACTTCGGGTTCGTCTGCCGCGCGGAATGTATGCGCGTGGCCGTGCGCCGCGTGCAAGCGAT
>JAYZAR010000406.1:0-10664 GCA_036339635.1 Planctomycetota bacterium
GAGATTGCAGATATGATCAGCAAAGACACGGCCGACTCGGGCATCCATAATCCGTCCAGCCGACCCCTGGAATTGGTCGGATCGGCGGCGGCCTAACGTCGTAATTGCCGACGCTGTCGCTCGGTCAATTTCACTCCAAACTGCTGAATATAACGATCAGTATCATTGGTAAAGTTCACTTCAGCATCCTGGTTTTCAAATCGAAACCGCTCCACAGGGGGTGCAGAAATTGGGCGGAGCGAATAGATCTCGATCAGTGTGATCAAACGTCCCTCCCCGCTCAACATGGATACAGCTGGATCTACATTGCGTAGTGGATCGCTCCAAAACTCGATGCGTACGGGAAGAAACGCCCCAAACTGCGTTTCGGAATCGGGCTCGATTTGCACCGCGACGCGGACCCGAGTCGGAAATAACATTGGCCACTGTTCCAAGCCGGCTTCCGTCATCACCTGATCCCGGCGTTGCTGATTCAACCGACCGGTAATGACCCAAACAGGCTGTCCCTTCAAGTGAGCACCTTCGACATGCAACTGATAGTCGCGCAGAAGGGAGGTGAGCATTTCGGCCCACGCCCCGACTTGCAATCTGGGTGCAATCGGCAACGGCGAATAAACGCCTTGGACCCACTGATCCAAGCGTCCAACATCGACGCGTCGTAAAGAAACGTTGCCGGCAATCTCTGAACGTGTCCACGCCAAACGACCGTCGCTGATCTGCTGCAAACGGTGTTTTCCGTCTCCATCATGCATCGTTACCTGCAAATTAAAGCGACCGGACCCCAATCCAGCCTGCTCGTAAGTACCGACGCCTACAACTTGTCTCCCTCCGGTCCAAACGGTTTCACGAACTTTGGCATCGAATGCTGGCCCATGGACGAGGGCTTGAATGACTCGACGTAGCAATGAGTTGGCTTCAGACTGCGTTCCGCCGCTTGACTGTTTATTTTCCTGCTGCAAGGAACGCTCCGTGGGCGTCGGTGTTTCCTGTGCGATGTTCGATGGCGTTTCCAGAACTGCAAAGAATGCCAGAAACAGGACCACAACGAGCAGAGTGGTAGCGTTTGTCATGTTGAGTTTCACGGCGTCGAAATGGTTTCGTGGGCTATGACGATCGGTCTTCACGATCCGGTTATGTCGATTTTCTCAAAGATGCCACCTAGAACTTGCCGATGACCAACAACGGAGTCGTACGAATCGACTTCACGGATGAATGCCTGGCGCGGATGTTAGTTTCCGAACGCTGGGTAAGTCCAGCCAGATTGATCAGCAACCATACCTAGACTCAGACTGAGCAAATCCCAAGGAACGGGGGGAACGATGAAACGAATCGTCACTCATTTGTCGCTATTGGCGGCCACGGCGATCCTCGCCACCGGGTGTGTGCCGGTTCGCCACAACCTGCCGCCTGAACAACGTCTTCTCGAGCCGGGCCCCGGCGTAGGAGGCCCTGGACCTGGAGTCCTCGGCCCACCACCAATGGCCCCTGGCATGATGATGATGGGCGCCGCTGGCATGATGGGCTCGGAGCCAGCGATGGCACCTGCTGCCCCCGCTGAACCAACCCCAGCCGTGCCAATGGAATCAACTGCCGTCACGGACTCGGTTGAGACGAAGCTGGTCAGCTACGAACGAGTCGTCAACGGCGGTCAGGTCGGGCAGTACGGAGCGATTGGGCCACAGATGCCGAGCACGCCACCCACGATGCAACTTACTTTCGGGCAACCCGAGGGTATGCAGATTCGGTACGACGTGAGCGGAGCTGGTCTGTTCGACAGCGAACCGTTGGTCGTGCCCGCACGACAGAACTTTCCGCAGGGCGGACTTTACCGGGTCAAATTGACCAATATCCCGGCCCGTGAAGGAGTCGAGCTCTACCCAACGGTTGAATTGGCCTACGCCAATCCACGAACGGGTGCCTATTTGGCTCACAACTCCGTGCCAATCCAATTCACTGAGGAAGACTTCGATCAGGTTCTGACCGGAAACTTTGTCACCAAAGTGATCTATCTACCAGATCCAGATTTCCAAGGGCCAGCACTGGCAGGCATCGATACCCTAGTCAGCACACGCCTCGATCCAGGTATCGACCCAATCGTCGAAGCAGATCGTCGCGGTTCCATCCTGGCGATTATCCGACTCGGTGATAAGGACGTAGAGATGGCCGGAGCAGATTCTTTGGCGACGGGAACAGGCTTCGGCCCTCCGATCGCCGGCTTGCCCGCTCCTTTCGCTCCGGCAATGACCGATGGCTGTGGCTGCAACGATGCGAATTGCAATACAGCACCTGTATCCTTGCCCGGGATGATCGCCGGCGTCAGCGCACCTCAGTACGGTATGCCAATGAGTGGCACACCAATCGGATTGCCAGGACCGCCACATATTCCCTTGGGGCATCCTGCTGGCTTGAAGAAACACGTGATCCAAAACCACACGCAGATGAATATTCCGCGTCCGGTTGAGAAGGTCAAGATGAACGTGCGAATGCAACCAGGCATGAGCTATCCGAATCCGGTTAGCCGGGTCCGAATCACCGAGCAGAACATCCACCCAGGTGTTCCGCAGGCCCGCGGACTTTACCAGCACAAAAGTCAGCTGGTGGATCCCAACCTTCAACCGTAAACGTCATTCATTGACGAAACGCCGAAAACATGACGAAACGCGGTGCAGATGCTTCAAATCTCACCGCGTTTCTTTACGCCACTGGCAGAGGATGCCGGTGACCCTTTCATGACCTTGCCATTCGGGGCCAACCCGTGATGCCCAAGCATTCTCATCACATCTCGCGACGCGGCCTTATGATGATGGCCTCCGCGGCACTCCTTTCCCGAGCGACAGCAGCTGACCCCGCCGACTATTTGGGGTATGCAAGTCGACATCGACCTTTGACCGCTAACATGCCGCCCGGCGCGCTCGGACAAGCACGACTTGCTGGTCGAGGACCTGTTGCTGGCTACTTCCAGCCGATTCAGATCACTGGCCCGGGGAACACGCACTTTGCACTGTCAAATTCCGGTTCCTTCGCCGATGCCAATCCGGTCCTCCAGGCTGGACTGCTGATTGGTGCTGTTTACCGCTTTCGAATCACGCGGATACCGCTCGCCGAAGGTGCCGAGCTCTACCCAACTGTCGAGGCGATTGATCGGACTTTTCCACCAGCCGGCCTCGCGTGGAAGTATCCGATTCCGATTCAACTGGATCAAGAAGACCTGGATGCGGCTTTGGCGGGCCGCATGGTAACACGAGTCATCTATTTGGAAGATCCACAAACGGCTACCCCGATGCTGCAGACGCCTGCAACTCGACGCCCCATGGAGATCTCCTCCTTCCAAGATCCCCTGGAAGTCGCCGATCGCTTGGGACGCCCCGTTGCCGTTGTGCGAATCGGATCTGTCACGCCGCCCAGATCTCCACAACTAATGCCGCAATTTTTGTTTGGCGATCCTCAGTGGGCACCCAACCCGCAACCCGATTCGACCTCCCAACCATGACACGACTGATGAGAAACAGATCGAAATCAACCCTTCGTCGTTGGATCGGTTGTTTACTGCTTACGCCCAGCCTGCTGTCGGTAGGCTGCGCACTTTCCGGACCACCACCTGGCGGAATGCCAGGCCCACCGCCGGGCGGACCTGGCGGCCTGATGTCCGCGCCTCTGGGCGGTGGACCAGGTGGAATGATGCCGCCTGGTCTACAGGGTGCAGCAATGCAGGGTGGCATGCCCGGATTGGCACCCGGAATGATGCCGGGGGGAATGCCGCTTGGAATGATGCCGGGGGGAATGCCCGTCTCCTCGCCAACAGCCCAGCCATTCGTCGACCCAAGAGCCCGTTTTCAAGGTGTTGCGTTACCGGCGCCGATAGCAAACAACCAAATCGCATCGGTCAGTTCTACCGACCCCACGTCTATCGCGCAAGTTGGATTCCATCAACCGATCCTCGGTGGTTATGTTGGTGACCGCGGCTGCAAACAGTGCGGTCCCGTCCAACCTCATGGCTACGCCATGGGGCCCCAGGGAGTGTGGAACAGACACGACCCGCAGGAGTACCTCTGTGACGGCGGTGACAAACATCCGGCCGCCCGACTCAATCGCCAGGACTTGGTGGATGGGCTGCAGCCTGAAGATACCGTCGTTCATTACGTCACCGATGACGGCGACATCGAATTTCAAGCCTCCAATCGCACCTGTTTATATGCACCAAGATTTGCTTCTGTAAGGCGAATCACCAGTGCATTGGCGGGAGGCCGCACAATTGGCTTGGCACAAGTCGATAGGCCAGTCAGCGCAGGACGATTCGCTCACGAAATTCCAGGTCTCGTCATCACCGATTCGACCGAACTGGGGCATGCCGATGTAGCGAGACGAATCGATGCAATGCGTGAGCAAATCCGCGGTGTACCGGTGGAAGGTGTCCTGCAACTGGAACAGACCGGCGACGTGCTAGAGGCTCTAGCAGCGTTGTCCTTCGCTGAATTGCAGCTGCTGCAAGACGAGGAGAAAGCACTTCTTCGCGAACATGCATTGGCCGCGATTACTTGGGAACTTAACGAATGCTTAGAAGTTGTCATTGAGGACGTGAAGCCACCGACGTTGACACGTGACGAACATCTGCGAGGTCTTACGATCTACGAATTCCCCGATGCGGGAAGATTGCAGATTACCAAGCTGGCTGACCGCAGCGATGCATTACCGGGCGATATCGTCCGCTTCGTCCTGAGAGTGGTGAACGTTGGTGACTCGGCGGTGAGCGATGTGACCCTGATTGATAACCTGACCACCCGATTGGAATATGTCGACGGAAGTGAAACCTCGACGCGTGAAGCCAACTTCGAATCCCAGCCAAACGATGGCCAATCGCTGCGGCTAGTGTGGAAACTGAAAGAACCGCTGAAAGTTGGCGAAGAGGCGACAATTCGCTTTGAGTGCCAAGTTCGGTAAACCCGGCTGACAACGGATCGCTTACAATGCGGGCGGAAGCCCGCGATCGATTTTGCGTCTCAAGCTACCAAGCCGCAGCCAACAGACTCTGATTGGTCTGCTCTGATCAGTCTGCTCTATCTCTATGATCAGTGGACGCCGATCAGGCCGTGGGGATGCGGTGGGAATTCATCGCGGGCACGCTTTCTCACTCGAACACGAGCTGTGTGTCCAAGGTGCTTTCGATGGTTTCTCTGCGTATCAACATTACTCCGCACGCCGTCACTCTGTACGCGCTGTGTGCTCTGTCGTGCTTGGCTAGTGGCTGCCGCGATGCCTACCGTGACGATTTGGACTATTCACATCGCGTCGTTCAGACTTGGTCAATCGACGACCTGATGTCCGACGGGAAAATTGTTCAATTCGAATCGGTGTTCTGGGAACCCGATGACTCCGTCTCGCTGCGTGAACTGATCGGGAATAACCAGAGTGTCTCCGGACGCGATGTATTGGAGATTGGCACGGGGACGGGACTGATTTCAATCTTGTGCATGCAAAACGGCGCCAAGTCAGTCATCGCAACCGACATCAATCCGGCAGCCGTCGCTTGTGCCCGGTACAACGCTGCAATGTTGTTGCCAGATCAATCTCTCGATGTCCGCCAAGTCCCAGTCTCCGATCCGAGCGCCTACAGCGTGCTGGACCAAACCCAAACCTTTGATCTGATCATCTCGAATCCTCCTTGGGAGGACGGCACAGTTGTTAAACCTGCTGACCACGCTTTCTACGACCCCAGCTTTGCCTTAATGGATTCGCTGCTGGAGGGCCTGCCGAAACGTTTGAACGCTGGTGGCCGTTGCTTGCTGGCCTACGGACATGTGCCCGCGATCCGACGCCTAAAGACCGAAGCCGAAAAACGCGGCTTTGAATTTAAACAACTTGATGAACGTGAACTTGATTCCTTGCCAAAAGATTTTTTGCCGGGAATGCTGATTGAAATTCGTCCCCCACAAAATGCCAGTGTTGTTTCAGGTGGCCGATTTACCACCAACGATGATAAAGCCACCTTGCGAGTGAACGATCCCCAAAACGACGATAAGGGCATTTTGAATAACAGCAATGCCCAGCTCGATCCAAATCCGTAGCTTGATTCAATTCGACAGCCATCAAAAAACCGAACCCTCCGACCAGGTCGGATGTCACGTCAGGACCGTTTCTCGGCAAAAAGTGCGCGTTATTTACCTTGCGAACGGATTCCCCTCATCACTACGATGAAGCATAACTCACGGCGTTTACTCATCTTTTTTTATTCCAGATCGCGCGTTGTCGCCGATTGCGTTGTGAGTGCTACACGACGGGCACTTGATGAATGATCCACTACATTTGCGATCGTTGTAAGCGCCAAATCAATACGGCCGACCAAACGCGTTACGTTATCCAGATCGATATTCAATCGGTCGTCGACAACTCCCAAGTCGAAATCGAAGAGGACATTGATCATCTAGCTGAACTCCACCAGATGCTAGAAGGGATGCATCAAGAAGTTCTGAGCGAGGAGGCTCAATCGAGCCACCATGGGCAGTACGATCTGTGTCCTGAATGTTATCGACAATTCTTAAAGAATCCACTTGGCAGAGACTCTATGCTGGCACTCGGATTTAGCAACAACTAAGCGGTCGGTACTCGATTCGGTACAACAAGAACTGCCGTTGAAACAACAATTTGGTCTCGTCGCAACCGTCAGCCCGCGTTCGCAGTGACACCCCAACAGTCTGCTATCGGTTGGGCCAACAGTCCCGTCGCCACAACATGACACACGGGTTACCACAGCAAGCCAGCCTGGCAATCGCAGTGAGATAGCGATCGCCTGCGTAATAGCGAACGAGTGAACATCAACTCGGACGACGATCGGCTATAGGCGATTGAGCGAATGAAAGTCATCGCGTCGTTCGGCGTAATCCAAGACAGCGACTCGAACGTTCATTGGCAGAAGGCGAATCTGTTTGTCCAAGTGGGGATCCGCTTGATCGATCAATAAACGCTGCAGCCAAGATTGTGATGGGTCTTTCACATCCAACGTCATCGCGACATGGCGGACAATCGCTGAAAGTGACGCGGACGACCGCGACGCCTGCCATTGACGTTCGAGAGCACGTAACGCCCGCTCCGCTTCAGCGAGTGATTCGGCCGCGACTTCCGCCGGTTGATCTCCGTCTCGATACATCGCGACCACAAACTGCTGAGAACAAATCGTTTTGGTTTCTCGGTCCCAGGGATTGATCGATCGTTTCTGCGTTTGTGCCTCGACGGAAACATCCATCAATCCACCCCGCCAGGTGGCAGGAACTCGCAGTGTCACCGAGAATTTTTTTTCGCCCTCCAACACCTGCCGCTCGGTTGAGCGGAGTTTGAAATAGACCCCGCGACCACGATGGATCGTTCCCGCTGCCACGACAACCCGATGAGGCGCAACGCGATCATACTGCTGGGTTTCAATCTGCTTTTCAGATTGATCAATTCCCGTATGGCCAGTCACCAGCCTCCCGTAACCACCGTCAATCGAAGCACCGAACCCATGACTGGACTCATTCGTCGATTGAATCTGAATCGAACCGTCTAGCTGACTAGCAGTCTCCGTACGAGGGGCATAATCAACCAATGACAACTGGTGATCTCGCGGTTCGCACCGCACTATCCATTGATCCACATCCAAACGATGCGCCGCATCAATCATCGATGACAGTCTCAATTCGACAGTGACAATAGAAGCGTCGCCTGTATCAGTGGCGACTGCCGTCGGTGGCAGGTCAAAATGAATCAGTGACTCAGACCTAGCTTCATCAGTGATGAAGCAACCCCAGGACATCAACAAGACACAAGTAAACGAATAGATTTTCATCTTTGATTCCCCTCCTGCGCGAACGCCTGATCACGTTACCGAGACGCTCACCGTCGACTGCCGGATCCTCCACACCACAGCCAACGCTCCCAAATAAACGCCTCTCCATCCAGGAAAGGAACCGTAGCCACCACGCGATATTCCTTGGGTGACGTCACGACAAGATTATCAACCACGCCTCAGACAACAAGCCTCGGCTCGGCATCCGCCGCGACAGCCTAACAGGCCCTCCGTGCCATGAAGCTCGACGTGAAACACTCTACTCGCCAAAAACTGCCGCAATGAATCAACGTGAAACCAAAGATCAGCTATGCATCCGGGGCAGGTCACTTCCCTCAGCAAGGATCGCTGCCTCTTCAGCGGACAGTTGGTCCAATCGCTGACGAACTGTATCACGCGAGGCAAAGTGCTCGGCCAAGCGAACATAGGTTGTGTGATGCCGCGCTTCACTTTCAAACAGCCCAGCGTAGAAACCGGCCAGCTCAGGCTCTTTCTCTTTTACATGCTCGCTGAGCAAGCTGAATCGCTCACAACTACGGGCTTCGATCAAGGCGGCAATTAATAATCGATCGATGGCCCGTTCCGGTTCCGCCATTCGAACCAGCTTGTTAAGCCGTCGCCCATAGGGTCCCGATGCCAAGCGTCGAAACGAAATCCCACGTTTTTCGAGGATTTGCAGCACCATTTCGAAGTGCTCGAGCTCTTCCTCGACGATACGAGTCATTTCGCGGCACAAATCTCGATTCTCGGTGTACGAGTTCATCAAGTTCATCGCCGTCGACGCGGCTTTACGCTCGCAGTGCGCGTGATCAATCAGGATTTCATCTAAATGCCGATCGACTTGGTGCAACCATTGCGTGGCTGAATCAGATCGCAAATGCAACATCAGAACTACTCAGCAAAAAGGGCCTCGGCAAACGAACTTGCATCGAACTCGGCCATGTCCTCAATTCCTTCTCCCAGGCCGACAAATTTCACTGGCAACTGGAACTGCTCGCGGATAGGAAGAATCACGCCGCCCCTAGCCGAACCATCAAGCTTGGCCAAAACAATCCCGGTGCAGCCCGCTGAGTCACTGAACCCGCGCGCCTGGCTAATGGCATTTTGCCCCGCGGTGGCATCGAGCACGAGCAGCACTTCATGCGGCGCCTCTTCGGTCTGCATCCGCTTTTGAACGACGCGGCGAATTTTTTCCAACTGCTGCATCAAATTCGTCTGAGTCTGTAGCCGTCCCGCGGTATCGATGATCGCCACATCAGCATCAATCTCCACAGCTTTGTCGACCGTTTGAAAGGCGACGCTGGCGGGATCCGCTTCTGGCTTCCCGGTCACGATATCGCACCCGATTCGACCCGCCCACACGGTTAACTGCTCCACTGCGGCAGCGCGAAAAGTATCTCCCGCCCCTAAAACAACGCGTTTGCCCGATTTCTGCAGAAGGTTGGCAAGTTTTCCGATCGAAGTCGTTTTGCCGCTGCCATTGACCCCCACCACCAAAATAACGGTCGGCCCCGACTCAGCCATTTTCAAAGCAGATGATTCCTGCTCCAACATAGACTGGGTTTGGGTCGTAATCGTCTGCAACACCTCTTCAAGCTGTACGACGCGAGCTCGCAGGCGTTTGGCCACGTCATCACGAATCGTCTCGGCCGGGCCAACTCCCATATCGGTACGAATCAACCGTGAAAACAACTCATCTAGAAATTCGTCATCTACGAGGCGTCCTTCAGCCTTGAACAAATCGCGGATATCGGTGTTCAGGGCCTGCCGTGTTTTCGACAAAGCGCCCCGCATCTTGAAGAGCAGACCACCTGATCGCTGTGGACTTATCACTTCATCATTATGCTGGGCTACACCCGATTGGTCAGACGGAGCACCCACTTCCTGTGGGGAAACCTTCGGCGTAACAGCATCGGTATTCTCCCCAGCGGGATTCGCCGCCTCGGGATCATTATTCTTCTTCCGCCAAAAGGCCATGGTCGTCGATGGGGGCTGGAGGGACTCAAAGCTGTGGATTTTAGCGATCAACCTCCGATCGGCCAGCACACATCAGGGATCGCCCTGCCGACACCCTTCCAATCGCCCTGCCGACACCCTTCCAATCGCCCTGCCGACACCCTTCCAAACGCCCCTCCCTGGCTTCGATGCGCTGGCGAAGAACCGCGGTAAAACCCTAAGCCGAATTACCGGCACCAACAGCACAAATTACGACAAAAGCAGAGTTTTACCAATCCACGTTCTAGGATCAACAAGCACGGTTTCTGTAACAAGCGTGGGCCCAACCAGCTTGCCTGGATTCGATCAATGTTTCATCAGATTACAACTCAAGAGGCAGTAACGGTACCGATACCAAACCGTGAATTGATAGCGTGGTTCGGTAGGTCATCGTCACTCAGGGGCGGATGACGTGGCACTGAACAACCGGACGCGAGAATGCTTCTCGCGTGCTTCGATGGCGATCAACTGTTATTGAAAACCATGCTGGTACGATCCAAATCGTATCTCACCCGTCATGGATATTGGGGAGTAGAAAAGCATATGAAGCTTACAAAGTTAGCGCTGATCGCCGCCATTGCTTGCGGTACCTACGCAGGCAATGCGTACGCCTTTCAGCCGAATGAGATTCAATTAGTCTCCTGCGATTGCGACGAGCCCGTCTGTGGCTGCGAAGCGACAGACAGCTGCGACGAAGAGCCCTGCTGCGACAGCGGATGCGATTCAATGTGCGGGACCGGCTTAGGTAGCTGCATGGATGAATTACTATCCTGCGGTGATTGCTGCCTGGGCGATCCGTACAGCCTGTTCGGCGATTGCTGTGATAGCAGCATCTCGGTTGGTGGTTGGTTGC
>JAYZAR010000407.1:0-50396 GCA_036339635.1 Planctomycetota bacterium
GGTGGTTGGGGTTCGAGAAAGTGGTTGGGGTTCGAGAAAGTGGTTGGGTTGGCAGCTCTCACGCTGCCATGGCGGAAGCAAAATACAGGGCAAGTTTGGGCTATAACGTCGATTTTGTTGGTGATATCTCCGTTTATTCGCTGCAATCAGGTGCTCGGAGAGGATGCCTGAAAGGATTTTGATCGACGGAGTCTTCTTAATGCGGTTGATTTGCGGCCGTCTCCGAATCACGCTATGAGAGCGTTCCTTCCTCGCAGTGGCGGATTCTAGGCCGGATAGTGTAGACTACGGGTAAGAAATCCTCCCGATCTGCCCTGCCCCACCCCCCTTTTTTGGACTTAAATCGACGTGCGCAAGCTCTTCACGTTGCCGCTCCGTCTCTGCATCGGCTGGGGTTTATCACCAAGATTATTGGGCTTGGTCGGTGCCACCGTATTGGTGTTGCTTCGTATCACCATCGGTATTCACTTTTACAGTGAAGGAATCGATAAGATGAGCCGGGAATGGAGTGCGGCACCCTTTTTTGCCAACGCCAGCGGTCCGTTCGCAGCGGATTATCACGAATTGGTCTGGGATGCCGAAGGTCGTTTCCGCCTGAACCCAGAAGACGTCAAACGCTGGTTGGCCGGATATCGGGATCGAGTCGGAGCACACTACGGTTTCGATGAAGCACAGGTACGGCAGGCTCAACTCAACTACGCGCAGGCGATCGAGCAGTATGAATGGGTGCTGGCGACTAACGCCACTGAGATTGAGGAGTTTGAGCTCGGTAGGGCTCGAATCGCACGGATGTTTGGGCGGGAGCCCAGTGAAGCGGCCGGTGACGCTGCCGATGATGATGCTGCTGGAAACGAGAGAATACAGCGAGAAAAAGATCTGCGAGACTCCGTCGCGAGCCTTGGTGGGCAGCGGGACACGATCCGTAAAGAGTGGTTGGGAAAAGCGAAACCAGCTTTGTCCCAAATTGATACGATCGCGGAAAACTACGAAACCATGCAAAATGAGGTAGCCAGCGACGAGCAGCGACAATCAAGGTCGCCGCTGCCACTGGTGCAACCTCGCACCAATATTATCGATACCAGCGTGATTGACCGAATCGTCCCCTATTTTGATGTGGCGATTGGGCTTTCTTTGCTGCTTGGATTCTTTACCCCGGTTGCCGCGTTAGCTGCTGCTGGATTTCTCGGTTCTGTCTTCTTGAGCCAATATCCGCCGGCTAGTGGGCCCGGTTCTACGTACTACCAGCTAATCGAGTGTATGGCATGCTTGGTTTTGGCTGGCACGGGATCTGGTCGACTCGCCGGGCTTGATTATTTTCTTCATTTAATCGTCCGAAAAACTTGGGGTTCGACGGCACCACCCGCCTGAGTTCCACTTGATTTCTCTAACACTTATTTCCGGGGAACCGAACGATGGTCGATAAACTCTCCGCTGAGCAACGCGAAGTCGGTGCACACAACTACTATTCGGCGGTCGGCAGCTACTACGATGTCAACCGGCGTGATTTCTTGCGAGGGATTGTTGCCGCAGGTGCTGTGAGCGGTGCTGGCTTGGGTGCCGCTTACTTCGGCTACGCCAAGGTAAAAGACCCGGTAAGAATCGCAGTCATTGGGACCGGCGACGAGGGGAATGTCTTGATCGGCGGTTGTAATCCCGAATACGTCGATGTGAAAGCGATTTGTGACATTCGTCCCTTCGGTCAACATCGCGCTTTCCACGGGGATTGGTCCAGCCCTTCCGCACTGAAGCGTCGTCCCGGTTTGCTGAGTGTCGTGGGATACAAGGACGAGGCAGAAGCACGTCGGAACGTCAAAGTTTATGACGGCAGTAACGGTGGGATCACCGCATGCTTGGACGATCCAGACATCGAAGCGGTCATTATCGCATTACCGCTTTGGTTGCACGCGCCGGTCGCTGCCCAGGCCATGAAACGTGGCCTGCACGTGTTGACGGAAAAGTTAATGGCGCACAACGTCGCACAATGCAAGGTCATGTCCAGAATGGCCGAGGAATTCAAAGATCCCGCCGGAAATCCACTGCATTTAGCGACCGGTCACCAACGACATTATAACGTAAAGTACGACAACGCGATCAATTTGATTCGTTGGGGATTGCTAGGGCAATTGCATCATATTCGCGCCCAATGGCACCGGGGAAATCTGCCCGGTGGCGATTCTTGGAAGATGCCACTTCCGGGTGGCGAAAACGGTGTCGATAAGATTGCCGGTGATATTCGAAACCGGCAGGGAAGGCTGAGGACGGCAACCGATCCCGATGAAATCATCCGTCTGCAGGCTGAATTGGCGCAATTCCAGGCATGGGATGCGGACAAGGAGATCAATGCCAAAGATTTCGGCTATCAGGATTACACGGTCAACGACCGTCTGTTCTCGGCGACCGAAGAGCTCCATCGGTGGCGTCTGTTCAACCGCACTGGTGCCGGGCTAATGGCCGAGCTGGGAAGTCACCAACTTGATGCGGTCAGCATCTTCTTAAGTTCGCTACGGGACGACAAGAAAAAGGTCCATCCGTTGAGTGTGCATGCCGTTGGCGGACGCCATATCATGCCGAACGATCGAGATGCATCTGATCATGTCTATTGCATGTTCGAGTTCCCCGGGCCTGAATATTCCAAGACCTTTGACGTTGGTTACTACGATAAAAGTGAGGACTATCCGGCGAGCAAGCTAAACGCCAGCACGAAAAAATATGATCGGGTTGGGGATCTTGCTGGGTATGAGACCGACCCTAACAAGAAGGTCGTGGTTACCTATTCGTCGATCAACGGCAACGGTTTCGGTGGGTGGGGCGAAGTCGTGCTAGGCAGCAAAGGGACGCTTGTGCTCGACAAAGAAACGGACGTCTTGCTTTATCGCAACAGTGACACTAGCAGTAAAGTCGGAGTCGCGAAGCAAGAGGGCGGCTATGTACTAGACACCAGCGCCAGCGGCGATTATTCCGCTCCAGTTGCCCAAGCGGCTGACTCCGGGCCTGTCAGTCGTGGGTACCGCGAAGAAATTGAGCACTGGGCTTACTGCATCCGCAATCCGGACGCCGAGAATCGTCCTCGCTGTTACCCTGAAGTCGCTATGGGAGATGCCGTGATTGCGCTCGGCACCAATGTAGCGCTCAAGCGGGCGGCTCGCGGCGAAGGCGGATACATGGAGTTCAAGGAGGAATGGTTCGAAATCGATAGTGATGAAGTTCCCGACGGCAGCGACATCGCAGCCGAAACGAAATTCAAGGACGCACCCATTGCCTAATTGAAACGCTAGATCTAGCGAGTCGAAGTATTGAAAACAGAACGGCATGCGACCAAGGTCGTGTGTCGTTTTTTCGTTAGTGGCGGGCGAGACGGCGAAGCTTTAAACGCTGCCTGCCGCGGACGACTCGTGAGGTCCCCGCTGTTGTCGATTGACTTCAATCCGCCATCGTGCGAATGCTGGTCAAGCTCGCGCGGGTTCTGGTGAATTTGCGTGAGCGCAAAGAAACAGCCGAGGTCACAATGCCTTGGCAGCGTGTGGTCTCGGCCGATCGAGGAATTGCTTTGTTCTTTTGCGAACTCACGGGGTCTCGACTGGTGTTTCGCCGCCCGCTGTGACATTACTGCTAGGGGTTTCGGCGGTCGCCGTCGTGTTCGAGGACACATCGGCTGTGCTGGTCGAGGTCGACACGTCGACGTCGGAGGGAGCCTCAGGCGTGCAGCCTAACGAGAAAGTCAGAGCGACGGCAACACATAGACTGAAAACGTTTTTCACGGGTAGTAGTCTCCGATGGGGGAATGCTTATTGTTGGCCGACCTATGGTACAGGGAATCGCCACCCTTGCTAGGTCAGCTCTCCCTATAGTGGACTCGGAATTTTCGGAAATGAAAGGGGATGACCCAAATAATCCTCATCAATGGTACTTCGTCAGTACCGCAATTCTCGCAAGTTGGCATCAGCATGAAGTTGGGTTGACCTCGATACCGATTTCTTCAACGACGGCTCGATTATTCACTTCACCCCCCCCCAACGCTTGCGTGTAATCCCATGAATGTTCGCCAGTTTGTTCTGCTTGCTGCCTCATTTGCCCTATTGGGTCCGGTTTCCGCTCAAGAGCTGGCGGCTGATGTGAACGAGCCGGTCGCGGCTCCTGAGGAAACGGCTCCTGAGGAAACACTGTCGATTTTTGAGAATGCTGAGTCTGCGACCGCCACTTCACCCTCTCAGAACCGCCCCTCACGGATGACGGTGGCTGAATTGCGTCAGCAGCGGGGAATGTTTCGTGCGAAGCAGCGGATGGCCCGCATGGAGTACAACCTGTGGATGGGCCGTGAGCCGCTGCGGCCGAAGTTTAATTCGGTTCCTATGATGAGCAGTCGATACGCACCTCGCCGGATCTACGTACCGGTCTATGTGCAAGCACGATAAGTCAGTTCGTGAGCAGAGCGTGCCGGATTGTCTTGCTGCCGGCACGCCATGACTCCCGCTATTTTTGCGTGAGGCAGATTTCCTGCTTGGTGCCGATTGGAGAATTGAACTGACAATTGCATCTCTCTAGACAACAAGTACCACGTGTCAAATTGCTTCGACCGAATATTCTTTTCTTCGGTCCTCTCGTGAGCAAAATCTTAGGGGTGCCAGTATGTGGCCGATTGCCTTTGGCGTCGTACCTTAGTTCAGGGAAGGGTAAAATCCGAGGCGGGGCCACTGTTCGCTGCTCGATTTGGGCTTTGCCATGCATCGCATATTCAGGTTGTGGGGATCTCTGCTCGTTCCCGCTTTTCTTTTGCCTGCTTTTGTCGCTGCCGCAGAGATTGAAGTCACGCAGAACATTATCTTTGGCCAGGGCGACGGCACCAACTTACACCTTGATCTCGCTCGCCCCGTGGGTCTTACCGAGCCCAGTCCTTGTATCGTTGTGATTCACGGTGGCGCTTGGCGGCATGGCGATAAATCGTTGCACCTCAATGAAATTCGCCGGTTTGCTGAAGAAGGCTATGTCTCGGTAACGATTCAATATCGCTTGTGCCCCAAGCACCGTTTTCCCGCTCAAGTTGAAGATGTCAAATGTGCGGTTCGTTTTCTGCGGGCACATGCAAGTGACTACGGCATCGACCCCGATAGACTTGGCGCGGTGGGCTTTTCGGCCGGCGCGCACCTGTCGATGATGCTTGGTTGCATGGACAAGAAAGATGGCTTCGAAGGTGAGGGTGGCTGGGCCGAACATTCCAGTAAGGTTCAAGCGGTTGTCTCGTTCTTTGGCCCCACCGATCTGCCAAGCGATGATATTCCCGCGAATAGCATTCCGTTGGTTAATGATTTTATCGGCGGACCAAAGTCAGAGAACCTACAAGCATTTCAGGATGCATCCCCCATCACTTACGTTGATCCAGGTGATGCTCCCATGTTGCTCTTGCAGGGAACCAAGGATCCGCTAGTCCCCCATTCGCAGGCAATCAAGATGGTGACAGCGATGACCAAGGCGAACGTGCCGGGGCGGATTGAGTTATTGATTGATGCAGGCCATGGATGGGGTGGAGAGGAATTGAACCGGTCGATTGATGTGACCCATCAGTTTTTCCGTCGCTATCTTCGTGGTGATACAAACTGGACGAAAAAGGCGAATTAGAACTGCATGGATTTTCTGCTATATCTTGCCTTGATTCCTGCTCTCGGGTTGGTTGCGCAATGGCTGGCTTGGCGCACCAGTCTGCCCGGTATCTTGTTGCTGCTGTTGTTCGGCGTGATCTTGGGGAATTTTATTCGCCCCGATGATTTACTGGCGGAGCTGACCGGTGGTGAATCAACAGCGAGCGCGGAGATTTTGTTTCCGCTCGTGTCACTCGCAGTTGCCGTCATCATGTTCGAAGGTGGTCTGACGCTGCAGTTTGGCGAACTTCGTGAGGCTGGGCGTGCCGCATTTCGCCTGTGTACAGGTGGGGCGGCAATCACCTTTTTTGGTGCAAGCCTGGCCGCGCGTTGGACCTTGCAGTTCGACTGGAGCCTTAGTTTTTTGCTCGGTGCCATCCTGGTCGTGACCGGCCCCACAGTGATCGGGCCGCTCCTGCGTCAGGTGCGTCCTAGCCGACGAGTCTCGGCGACCCTGAAGTGGGAAGGGATTGTGATTGATCCAATTGGTGCCGTGCTGGCAGTTCTCGTCTTTGAGCAGTTGATGGTGCACCCCGACGAATCAAATGTGGCGACCGCCATCGGAATGCTAATTAAGACGACAGTCATCGGCGGAGTTTTGGGAGTGATTGGTGGTGCCGGTCTGACCTCCTCTTTCCGAAAGTTCTTGGTCCCTGATCATTTGCAAGGTGTTGCCGCTCTCTCGATCGGTTTGCTGTTGTTCGCGGTCAGCAACCATTTTGCTCACGAGTCGGGATTGATCACAGTGACAGTGCTTGGCATCTGGCTGACCAATCAGCGACGCTTCGACATCGAGCATATCGTCGAGTTCAAAGAGAATCTGCGGACTCTACTGATCGGTTGTTTGTTCATTGTGCTGGGATCGCGAGTCGAGCTAGCGAATATCGCTCAGATTGGTTGGCCTGGGGTCGCGTTTCTGGTGCTGCTGATCGTTTTTGTGCGGCCCATTTCGGCGTTGGTTTGCTTGGTTGGCACTCCGCTTGAAATGCGCGAGCGCTGGTTCGTGGCGGGTTTGGCACCCCGCGGCATTGTGGCTGCGGCGGTCAGCAGTGTATTTGCGTTAGAAATGGAACGCAACGCCGACACGCTGATGATTGCCGGCGCCCAGCAGCTGGCGACGGTTACATTTTTTGTGATTGTCGGCACCGTGGCAGTCTATGGATTAGCAGCCTTGCCATTGGCGAGATGGCTCGGCTTGGCGGATGATCAAACCAATGGAGTGTTGATCGCAGGGGCAGATGCCTGGGTTCGTGAATTCGCAAAAGCCGTCAAAAAAGCTGGATTGCCAGTGCTGTTGGTCGATAGCAACTACAACAAAATAGCGCAAGCACGCATCGATGGTTTGGAAGGTGTCTGTGCGAATATCCTGAACGAACATGCACGAGTAGATCTACCGCTTGCTGGGATCGGCTGTATGTTAGCCATGACCGCCAACGACGAGGTGAATTCATTGGCTGTGCGTGAATGTCGAACGATGTTTGATCGCGCGAACCTGTATCAGTTGACTTTCAATGTCGCCAATCAGCGGGGGCGGCGAGGCCTGACCAAGAACTTGATGGGGCGTGAGTTGTTTGGCGAAGGGAAAACTTTCACAGCGCTCCGTGATTTGTATGCCATTGGTGCAACATTTAAGACGACAACCCTAAGTAACACATTTGACTACGCAGACTATCTGGAGCGATATGGCAATGGATCTATCTTGCTATGTGTTGTGAGTGACAGCAATGCCTTGGTGTTTAATACGGTCAACAGTCCCGTCAAGCCTGAGTCCGGCCAAACCATTATTGCGCTCGTGTCGTCGGTCGCCGTTCCTGATGATCATGTGACACAGAGTTAGATTTGCAGTGGTTCTTGGTTCTCACTTCTCCGTTACCAGCATGCAGTGGGATTGGCCAGCACGCTCAGATTTGAACGTCGATGAAGTAGGGCATTGATGCTGTAAGCCATTGGTTGCGTGAAGCAAGCCTCGGCAAAAATCTTGAAGCGGCCAAGACTCAACTGGCCACGATTTGAGCAATCCGGATTTGGCCGAACGAGCGGTCTCCTCCGACTGATGCTTCTGGCTTGCAGCAACATTTCGATACTGTCCCATTCATTGGCTTCATGCTTTTCCAGCAAGCTATCCGAGGACGCGAGATCATCGATTGCTTTTTGCTAGGAACCGCAGGGTGGCTGCCGAGCTAGTCGTTCGATCAATGCGTCGACGCGATGCAGCAGGTTGTGATGGTCCCGAGCGGTTTGTCTGCGGGCAGTTGATATTTCAGGGGGGCGTTGCGATAAAATTTGGCCCAACTTTTCGAACATCTCACTTTCGCAATCGAAATGGGTGACCATTAATTCTCGCATTTCACGCAATCGAGTTGCGGTTTCACCAAAGTGTGACCTGCCTAGCTGATCCGGCTCTCGAATCCATAGCCGAATCGTGTCGACTTATGTTGCTGATCCTTCATCTTCAATGCGCCACCGAGCAAAGACTTCATTGGCGGAGGTGTTTGTTCTTGAGCCCATGACTGACCTCCAAGATTCTCTTGGGATAGCGTTGATTCAAAACTTCAAGACAGATCGTCGGTCTCCCTTGGCTACCGAATCCACCATCATTTCCTGGGTATTGAAAGGCGGATGCCAAATGGAATCATTCAAAGGTCGCCAATTCATCGAGAATGAGATAAGCCGTTGCGTAGAATGGTTGTGGAAGTTGGGCATGGACGGACAGTTGCATTTTTGCCGCACAAATGTTTCTGTCCTGCGGCAAGGTCACGAGCTTAGGTCTCATTGTGGTGCGATCTATCGTGCGTTCTGGTCTTGACCACCGATTTCGTCTTGTCGGCCGCATGTGGGAAAACCTAACCAAAGTATGGGATTCGAAAAAAACTGGCTAAGAAGTCGGCGTGGGGTTCGTTACTTTGGTTAGCCCCGAGCCATTTTCAGAGCAGGTTTCTTCTTTTTCTCGTCCAGGATTCGGATCATGTGTCGCACGGTTACCCACTTTTTTTGCTGGTTTTCTCCGCTTGGGACGCTTCTGCTGCTGGCTGTTTGCATGCCGTCTGCGGCGGTCGGTCAGGGGTTTTTAATCTCGCCCACTCCCAATCATCAGTACCGCTTGCCACGTCCGACGCCGCAACCGACGCCGCAACCTGGGTTCTTATACGACGTGACGAAGCTGGAAATTGATGCTTTCATTCGAGGTCAGGTAGCGGAGGTGCAGGTTGCTCAGACTTTTCACAACTGCAGCGGTCGGACCATGCATGTTAAGTTTGTATTTCCACTTCCTTATGACGGCGCGGTCGATCAAATGACCTTCTTGGTCGATGGCGAGGAATTAGAGGGGCGTTTATTGGAGGTTGATCAAGCACGGCAAATTTATCAGTCGTATGTACGCCGCAGCCAAGATCCAGCTTTGGTGCAATGGATTGGCACGGGAATGTTTCAGACCCAGGTCTTTCCGGTTCCCGCCGGTGCAGAACGAACAGTCTCGCTGAGGTACACGCAATTGTGTCGACGCAACGGCACCTCGATCGATTGGCTGTTGCCACTCTCACCGACAAAATTCACGACGCAGCCGATTGGCGAAATTGCGATTCGTGGACGGATTCGAAGTGAAACCAGGATCGGTAATCTTTACAGCCCCTCGCATGAAATCGAAATTGAGCGTGATGGTGATCAGGTCGCAAGATTCGCATATCTAGCGAAGAAACAAGTTCCGAAAAGAGATTTTCGTGTCTTGTGGGACACCGGAGATAGTCCGGTGCAGCTTTCTCTTGTAACGCACCGTGCAGATTCAGAAAAAGATGGTTACTTCATGCTGATGGTTCAGCCAAAGTTTCCTGAGGTCCCGTCGGCAGAACGCAGGGCTGGAAAGAATGTCATTCTGGTCATGGACAAGAGTGGTAGCATGCGAGGGGAAAAAATTGATCAAGCTCGACGCGCCGCCTCGTACGTTGTGCAACGCTTAAAGAATCGTGATCGATTTACCTTGATCAACTACGACAGTCGGGTCGAGATCTTTCGTAGTGAGCTGACTGATGCTGATAAGGTGACTCGAGCGGATGCAGAGGAATACATCGATTCAATGTTGGCTGGCGGCAGTACCAATATTGACGAGGCGCTCAAGCAAACTTTGCGGATGGCTGAGGGTGCTGATGGTCCACTTTACGTTGTTTTCATGACCGATGGCCAACCGACCGTGGGTGAGAAGAACGCCATGAAAATCGCTGCCAACGCCAAGCAGCGATTAGGAGAAGGAGTTCGGTTGTTTAGTCTTGGTGTTGGCCATGATGTCAATAGCCGCTTGCTCGACAAATTGGCAAGCATTTGTTTAGGGAAGACGAGCTACGTGCGACCAGATGAACCGCTCGATGATGTCATTAGTCGACTTTATGATCGGATCGGTGCGCCAGCATTGACCAACGCTAAGCTGCGATTGACCGTCGACGGGAAAGAGGGGCGAGTTCGGCAAATTTATCCGGCCGACATGTATGACCTGTTTTCAGGTGATCAGTTGGTGATTGTTGGGCGATATCGCAAGCATGGTTCATTGAAGGTTGAGCTGAGCGGAGATTTCTTGGGGACGGGGCAGAAGTATGTTTTTGAAGATGAGCTTCCGAAGGTCACCAGTAGTGGTAACAACGTGTTCGTTGAAAGGCTGTGGGCCACCCGCCGTATCGGAGAGATCATCGATGAGATCGATTTGGAGGGTGAAAACAAGGAATTGGTCGACGAACTGATTGCGTTATCAAAACGTTATGGGATCTTGACACCCTATACAGCCTATTTGGACGAAGAGAAGACGGATTTGAATGATATATCGCAGGGACGCCGGATTGCTGGTCAGCGTCTGGAGAGGCTGAACGAGGAGGCTGGGGAGTCGGCGTTCAATCAACGTCGTTTCAAAGGGATGCTGCGTTCCGCTGGACGTGCTGCCGATCCAGCAAGTGCTGATATGGCGATGGGACCGCTGCGGAGTGCTCCGGCACCAGCTGCCGGTGATCTGGGAGGAGGTGTGCCGATTGATCGTTTTGGGGACGCTTCGGCAGCACGACCTTCGGTGCCTAACGAACCAATAATTCTGGGGAGTAATCGCAAGGAGGCTCAGGTTGAACGCGATGCCAGCGTTTCACGCGTCAAGCAAATCGGCAGCAAAATCTTTTATTGGCGGGGCGATCGATACATCGATTCGGAAGCCACGAAAGCACAAATCGACAAAGTCACTGAGGTTGTGCAATTTAGTGACAAGTACTTTGATATGCTCCGTGAGATCGACGAAGCGGCTAAGGCATACCTTGCGGAGGATACCGACGTATTGGTGGTGATCCAAGGCAGAGCCTACTTAATCAAGAAATCGACTGCTGGCGATTCAGAATAGTCAAATCGTTTGTTGGCCAATCACCGGGGGCTCGATGGGCACTCGTTGATGGTGAGTGTGAGATTGTTGATGCTTCCCGGGTCTTGATAAAGGACCCATTACAGATCAAAACGGTTTGTAAACCGCAGGAAGCATCCACCGACCGCGATTGCGGCCAGGATTGAAGCAAATTGAATCAGTTGCACGCCGAAATCAAGTGTGAGAGATGTAATTCCGATCGATGCAAAGGCTGCTAATCGAACGGCCGTCAATGCTTCTCCCGCAATCACGCCAATGGACTCGCGTGCGAAATGACATGCAACAAATGCAGATCGGCACCGAATGAACGGGCCAAAGCAGCTGCACAATGCACCGCATGTTCTGGGGTGTCGCTCAGTTCAGTGGCAATGCATATGCGTAAGATTCTATGACGCATCTTCAATCATTAGCCAGCAGCCTTTTGAAAAAAGTTTAAATCGGAATCTTCATCGTAACCGACCAGGCTGTTTGATCTCAGCTGATTCGGTTGTTCTGGTTCAATGCGCGCAAAAAAACTCCCGGTACTCGGAGGTGCCGGGAGCGAAGATTTTCAAAGCTTGGAAAGCTGAGTTCAGTCGCGAACGATCGTGCGACCAAATTTAGTGATCACAACGTCGACGCAGTGATCGCATTCGGCGAAAGTGTAGGTCAGCACCTTGCGGCCAAAAATGCCCTTGAGCCAACCAGTCATGGTGGGCGCAGAATCAGCACAGCAAGCAGGTACGCAAGCTGTTACTTCGTAGGTGCAACAAGGATCGCATGGGTCCGTGACACACCAAGTCATTTCGACTGGGGGAGGTGGTGTGCAGCCAGCCGGTTCCGGCTCACAGCAAGCTGGTTCCGGCTCACAGCAAGCTGCGAATAGACCGAAGTAGCCAGCATCTACCTTTGAAGTTGTCAATGCGAGCACAGCAAGGGCCATCCCGCCCACCAGAAAACCACGAAGACCGCGCATGTTCAACCTCTTCTTGTTGTTCGTATTTCAGTGATGAAACCTAGTCTTTCCAGTATCATTCCGAAAAAGGAACCGACTGTTAACTTCGTGGTGAACTCAAGAGTCGGGGTCACCTCGTCTTCGCCGTCGCCATTTTTCCGCCTGATTCTTTTTCCGTTTTAACTCGTACTGCAAATTGTCCAAACCGTGCGTTCTTTTCCAGGGTAGGTTTGTCCCCGCTGACCTATTTTCCCTGGTCGGTTGAATCTATCAAGGCAAATAGATTTTAGGGTTAGCTGATGGTGTTCTTTTGTGCACAATTTGCTGTGTTCAAAAATCCGAGCCTCCGTCGTATCCCGCTCAATTCGCCTGCGAAGCTTTGCAATTGCAAAGCGAGGCAGCCGAAAAATTCCGTCTCGCATCGCGATTAGGAACTCAGCTTGAAAAGCGTTTGGAAGTAAGTGTTTGGCAGCTGGTCTCGACCAATAATCTGTCTGATCGTTTCGACTTAAACTGATTGCTTGGCGGTTAGCCAATCGAGATCCACTCCGGTCCCTCGTGTCCATGACTACCCATTCGAAAACGGGAAACACTTTTGATGCAACGTTTGTTATTGATTGCTGCTGCGGGGTTGTTTTCCGCGAGTTGCCAGGCTGCCCCGAAGCCGAATTTTGTTGTGATTTTCATCGATGATATGGGCTACGGTGATATCTCTCCGTTTGGTTCCACGCTGAACGAAACTCCGAATTTACAGCGGATGGCTGATGAGGGGATGAAGCTGACCAGCTTTTACGCGGCTCCGGTTTGTTCGGCCTCCCGGGCGCAGTTGCTGACCGGTTGTTACGCACCGCGTGTTTCGGTCCCCGGTGTTTTTTTTCCTGCCGGCGATAAAGGCTTGAACCCTGCTGAGGTGACGGTGGCTGAGTATTTGCGTGAGGCGGGGTACGCCACCACTTGCATTGGCAAATGGCATCTTGGAGATCAACCCACTTTCTTGCCAACGCGGCAAGGTTTTGAGCATTACTTTGGGATTCCCTACTCGAACGACATGCAACGCGCCACGCTAAGTGGCGGACCACGTGTCACACCACTTCTTCGAGATGAAGAGGTCGCCGAGCTGCTTGAAGATGAACAGCAGCGGCAAGTGACCCGAGAATACACCGAGGAGGCCGTGGATTTTATCGAACAGCATCGCGAAGAACCTTTCTTTCTGTATCTGCCTCACACAGCGATGCACATTCCGTTATTTCCTCACCAAGATTTTGTTGGGAAATCAGACAACGGCACCTACGGAGACTGGGTGGCGGAAGTGGATTGGAGCGTTGGGCAAGTGATCACCGCACTGCGGAAATATGACTTGCAGAAAAACACGCTCGTGATTTTTACCAGTGACAATGGTCCCTGGGCGTCCAAAGGAAAAGCCGGAGGGGTCTCGGGACCGTTGCGTGGCAGCAAAGGCGGAACGCTTGAAGGTGGCGTTCGAGAGCCAACCATCGCTTGGTGGCCGGGAAAGGTCAAAGCGGGAAGCGTTAGCGACGCCATCGCGGGGACTACGGATATCTTGCCGACGCTTGTTAAACTTGCCGGTGGTAAACTCCGGTCGGATATCAAGATAGATGGTAAGGACATTTCGCCACTGTTAATGGGCGAGACAACGAAATCACCTCATCGGGCATGGTATTACTATCACCGGAATGAGTTGCAGGCCGTTCGCAGTGGCCCTTGGAAGTTGGCGATGCGGCCACAGAGTTTGGGGATGGGGATCCGTGAACGGCCAGAAGATCTCAAGACAACGGAACCGCGTCTTTACAATCTTGACAGAGAAATTAGCGAGCGAACCAATCTGGCTGATCAACATCCAGAAGTGGTCGCGAGATTGCAGGCGTTAGCCAAGGAAATGATTGCAGACATTGGCAGCGGGCGCCCTGGCCCCGGTGTCAGACCACCAGGGGAAGTTGAGAATCCTGTCACTCTCTATCCAACGAAACCGCGTCGCTAATGGCGAACTGCATCGGAACGGCCTGTGGCGAGATGTCCGGTTTGCAGCACCGTTTATATCGTCTGGTTTACAGGACCGGCCCAAGTGTTGCGATCGTGTTGTTGAACAAGCGCCGCCGGATGGGCCAGGAGGCAACCTCATCTTCTGTGACTGGATTCGAGCTTGCTAAATATTGTTGCTGCCGAGTGCGCAATTGTTTAGTGACTTCGGTGTTGGCTACCAGGATGTTGTTTTCGTAATTCAGGTCAAAGCTGCGACGATCCATGTTGGCCGATCCGATCAACGCGACTTCGCCATCAATCGTCAACGATTTTGTGTGCAGCAGACCACCGACGTATTCATGGATTTTCACTCCCGCAGCCAGGAGGTCGGCATAGTAACTGTGACTGGCGGCCCCAACGATCCAGGAGTCATTTCGGGCGGGGAAGATAATGGTGGTTTCCACACCTCGATAGGCCGCAGCACACAGAGAGCCTTGCAGCGATTCATTGGGAACGTAGTAGGGCGTTGAGATAATCAATTCATGTCGGGCCGCATCAACCAGCGACTCGAACATTTCTGGCATGGCTGAAAAGCGGACGGTGGGGCCTGATGCGACAACAGATGCAGTTACATTTCCTGTCGGCTCAGGTAGCGGTTCTCGTAGTACGTCGTCGATGTTTTCATCAACGTAGGCCATCCAGTCACTGGCAAACAGAAACTGGTTTTGCCTGGCGATGGGGCCTTCCCAGCGTGTGACGGCATCGACCCATGGTGCATATTTGGGTTTGACGCGAAATTCTGGGTCTGCGCAATTTTGGCTACCGCAATAGGTGATTCGACCATCGATCACTAGGATCTTTCGGTGATTGCGAAGGTCAATCCGCGCAAAAAGTGTGAGCAGCAAATTCGGGATCGGTAATGCCTCGGCGACGTGAACTCCCGCCTCGCGCATCGCTTTCCAGTGTGGTGATTTGATTAGTGCCCGCGAGCCGAGTGCATCCGCCATCGCTCTGCATTTCACGCCACGCGCTGCTGCCCGTTTAAGGGCCTCCATTATTTTGCAGCCGTTGTTATCCGAAAGCCAAATATAAAAAACCAAATGGACGTGTCGTTGGGCTGCATCGATATCCGCCACCATCGAATCGATTGTTGCGTTGGAATCGGCCATCAATTGAGCAGAGTTGCCTCCCGCAGCCGAGAAACCGCTGATTGATTTGGCAACATCGAATAAGTGACGAGACTCATGCCGCACACTAGCTCGGTCATCGTTGGGCAAGCCATCTTTGGGCAGTTGATCCAAGACCTTTCGCATCCGTTCAACACGACGGAACCCAATGTTGGTTTCACCCAGCATTAAATACATCAGGATTCCAAATCCGGGAGCGCTGGCGACCACGACGATCCAAGCAATTCGCGAGGCAGGTTCACGATGAGGTCGCAGCATGATGCGAAGGATGACCAGAAATGTCAGTACAAAATGCACCAACACTGCAAGATTAATTTCATTCATCGGGGTAGCAATCAAGGTTAGGCGAGCCAGTGGCCCGCGGGGCTTCGTCTTTTGACGGCAGCCAGGATAAGCCAACCGGTCTCGATCGCAAATCGTGGTTGATCTGGCGAGTCGTCGATCCGAAAGTTTTTCCCCGTGCAGGGGCTCCGACAGCCGTGTGCCTTGTTAAGGCGTGTGTATTGGTATGTCCGCGATGATATCCTGACCCAGGAACTAGCAGACCCCCCGTAGGTCTTCGCAAACGTGATAAACTACGCAGGCATGGATTTGGATCTTGCCCTTCGCCTCGGCTGCGATTTTTAGCTCAACGTCGAACCGACCTGGTTCATTGCTTTCGGCTTGGCTTGGATTGATCCCAGTGATTAACGATTTCTCGAGTCCAACCCCAGCGGGCGTGTGTCGATCCAGATTCGCACCGGTTCGATTTCATTATTCCAAGGCGCGCTGAGTGCTGCGTTAGCCGAAAGTGTGATGTGTAATCGACTGGTGCTTCTGGGGGGTGGCGTTTGACGGCACCGTCGCGATCGAAGTTCGCACCAATCCCTGCTGGTCTCGATGGATCTGCCCAGCGGGATCGGGCGACGCAATGTGATCGATTGTCCGAACGAAGGTCCGAGTCGGCGAGGCGATCTCGGTCCCACTCGAACGGACCGCAAGTGAAATGGGCATTTCACCGCGGCGTGTGATCTGCGTTTCCGCTTCCTCGATCCAGTCGTAGAATGCTTAGAGTTTTGATAAGCATGGTCCGTCTTGTTGAATGCGGCGACGCCAAATGTATTGGTTGGGACGTGATGCTAATGCCTTTTCCCAAGCGACGATCGCCTGTTGAAAGTCGACCGGGTCTTGAGCTTGGTTCTGAGCTGGGTTTTCAAAGCATTGTAATCGGCAGACACCAAGGCGAAATTGGCTTCGTGCATCGGTTGGGGCCATTGACAACGCGCTGCTGTATTCGTTGATCGAATCGTTAAGGCGGTAATCGCGATGCCAGAGAAACATCGCATCTGCTTTGCTTCGCCGATTGGAAGTAGCCAACGCATTTGGACTTAGCGGGGGCGTCAAAACGACGGGCGTATTGGAAGCGTCTGCCTAAAACGTCTGATTCAAAAACAAAGATTCAAAGTTGTCGAGTCGGGCGCGGGTGGATCGCACAATACTATGTTCGTCGATCGCAAGAAACATGGGAACTGCTGTGGTACCGAGTACATTGATTGGATCGTGAAGGATTGGCCAATCGAATCCATGCTGTTGGCCAAGCAAACGACATCGATCGGCGTGTTGTTCTTGAATGATACGAACCAATTGCAGCCGAACCTCTGCAACCCACCGGCGTGTACTTTCGTGCCAGACCCGCACATGTTTGCGACAACCAACCCACCAGGAAGAAAAATGAATCAACAGTGTTTTCTTACCACAGAACTGACGCAACGAGGTCGTTTTCCAGATTCCAGATCGTTTTCCAGATTCCATCGACGATAGTGTCAAGTCGGGATGGTATTGGCGAACCCTGATCTCCTAGTCACCCGGGGCGACCACGACGGAAGACCAGCACAAGAAAAAGCCGATCGAGAGCATGATCCATTTCTTGTTTTTTGTCGTGACTCAAGCGTGTTGTTTTGTGAGATTCGTAATTCGCTGTGTTGAACGTTTTCTGGATGATCCGATGCCGGCAACCGATTAGATGGTTTCCAATAATCTCCGCATCCCTTCGCCGAGTTGGCAGATGGCTGATTGATACAGAAAGCGATCCCAGCCGATACAGAAATGACGAACGCCGAGGTCAATGTATCGTTTGGCGTGATCGACAGCCCCGATTTCGATACGTGGTTGGACTCCATGTTCGATTGATTTCTTGATCACAAGTTCTTCGAACTGGCGGATTTCTTCCGTGAACATCAGATTCGGCCTGCCCATCGAAAAACCAAAATCCGCCGGGCCCCATTGAGTCATTGCCACGCCGCGTTTTTTGGCCCGTTCCAACAAAGCATCAAGGTGATCGAGCGTGATGCTCTTCTCGATCATAATCACGATCACGGTCGATTGGAGATCAGCCAGGTAATCATCAGTGTCATAACCAGATAACGCGGGGCGTCTCAGCTTGATGCCCATCAGGCCACCCGCGTTTGGGTTGTCAGGCCGGACGCATCGGTGGCAAGCATCGACATCCTCAGGCGTGCGGATATCTGTGAATAAGACTGAACGAAAGCCGGCACCAATTGCGGCTTGAGCCCAGAAGCCTTGTCCCTCTTGGTCAAGTTTGATCATCAAGGGCAGGTTGCCGCATTGGCCGGCCCGCGCCAGGTGATATAACGATTTCATGTCAAAGCTCGAGTACTCTCCGGCGAATTCGCCGTAATCGAACATACCGACGTCACCGATGATCTCTGGAATATCAGGATCAGAAAACAAAAAATGTGTCCCGAGTGTCGGTTTTCCGCAGGACAGTTTCTGGTGAAATGTGTTCGGTATTAACATTGCAAGCGTGCTCCCGCTCCATCGGACTCATCACCGTGCGCTGGGACACTCGCGGAGTGAGGCGTTTTGTTATATTGGACGCAAATGTTTCTGGATAATCTTTTGATTTTGGACGATTTGTCGTTGCCTGGCCAGAGCAGCGTGAGCGATCGTTTGCTTAAGCCGAGTGATAGATGAAGGCTCTCCAAGTTGTCTCGCGGGGTGAGGTGGAATTTGTTGATGCCGAAAAACCGCGACTGAAACCAGGCCACGCGTTAGTGCGGCCCCGAATGTTGGGATTGTGTGGCAGTGATATCTGGATGTTGGATTTCTGCCCCGAGGAACGTTATCCCTGTCCGGTTGGAACGACCGGACATGAGGTGATCGCCGAAGTCGTGGCAATCGATGGTGAGCATGATTCGGTAAAGGTTGGTGATTTAACGTTGGCGTTAACTCCCGATCACCGTGGTATGGCGGAGTACTATTTGGCACCGCTCGAAAACTTGTTGCCTCTGCCCGCTGGTAAGTCGCCCGAAGAACTGTTGATGGCCCAACAGTTGGGAACCGTCATCTTTGCTTCGAAGTATTTGCCCAATGTGATTGGGAAAACAGTTGCTGTCGTTGGGCAGGGATCGGCCGGGCTGTGGTTCAATGCGATGCTGAAACGCTACGGCGCCGGCAAAGTGATTTCGTTCGACAATCACGAGCATCGAATGGCATTGAGCGAGCGCTACGGTGCCGACCATGTGATTCATGGTTCCGCCGATGATGCGGTCGAATCACTCAAGTCGGTCAACTGTGGAGAGTTGGCGGATATTGTCGTTGAGGCTGCGGGTCGAGAGTCTTCGATCAACCTGAGTTTTCAGCTTGCCAAAGACAACGAGGGATTCTTGCTGCAGTTCGGGCTTCCTCGCCCTCCTATTCACGTTGATTATGCCTCGATGTTCTGGCAGCGTTTGACGGTCAAGTCGATTGTTCATGCCGCCACCGAAAAAGGCCACACATCAACGTTGCACGCGCTTGATCTGATTGGGAGCGGTGCCCTGGATGTGCAGCCCGTTTTGACGCACCGGTTCCCCTTTGAGCGAGTTCGAGAGGCTTTTGATCTGCAGAGAACGGCAGCTGATGGTGCCGTGAAGACAATCGTTGATATCCCCGGTTGAGGTAGCTGGACACGATGTTGAGGTAGCTGGACGCGATGTCGAGGTAGCTGGACGCGATGTTGAGGTAGCTGGAAATATGTCCGATGCCAATGAGAGTCTTTGTTCCAACGTCCGTGGTCGGGTGGGGCATTTGCACGTGAATCGTCCTCAGGCTCTCAATGCGTTGACGCTAGAAATGGTGCAGGGGGTGATCCATTGCTTGGATCGGTGGGCCAAGGAGGATCGAATTGAATCCGTCTTGATCACCGGTGAAGGTGAACGGGCGTTTTGCGCCGGCGTTGATGTGAAGAGTTTGTATGCTGCTGAAAAGCCGGCTGAGCCAGGTTGTCCTGGCACCCTATCTGCTGACCTTTTTCGGTTTGAATACACGATGGATCATCGTATTGCGACCTTTCCGAAGCCGTATGTTGCTTTCTGGGATGGCGTGGTCATGGGCGGCGGCGTTGGGGTCTCGATCATGGGGTCCCATCGCATTGCGACGGACCGAACGCGATTTGCCATGCCGGAGACTGGCATAGGATTATTTCCTGATATCGGTGCCGGCTATTTCCTTTCGCGGCTAGGTCCACTCGGAAAGCTGATTGGGTTGACTGGTTTGATCGTCGATGGAGCGGCAGCGGTGGAACTTGGTTTGGCAACACATTTTGTGCCGTACGAAAACGGCAACTCGTTGCTGGATTCCATTGTCGAGCAAGGGATCGAATCGAGCTTGGAATTCCATGCGGGCAATTCGGTTGTCAGTGATGATTGGAAATTGATTTGTGAAGTGGCCGAGCGATGTTTTGAGACGAATCAAATTGAGTGTGTGTTTCAGTCATTGGAGAAAATTGCTGCGGGTGATTCGGGACTTTCGACTGTCGCTCGCGATATCGTTCGCCGGTTGGGCAGACGTTCTCCGACCAGTCTGAAGTTGACCCTTGAGCAGTTCCGTCGTGGTGCGACGATGTCGTATGACGAATGTCTGGTCATGGAGTATCGACTTAGCCAGGCCTGTCTGCAGCGAGATGATTTCTACGAGGGAGTGCGGGCGGTGTTGATCGATAAGGATCACTCGCCCTGCTGGGATCCGCAGTCGGTGCAGGAAGTTGACGACGCTGACATTACGGCTTGTTTCGAATCTCTTGCCGAATACGAACTTGTTTTGTAGAAGTCGACAAGTTATCACGTTGCCGAAACGTTGCGTTAAGATCGACGATCGTCAACATGTTGGATGGAGTTGGCGAAAAAACAGACCGATTGAACTGGACATGTTGGTTCGGGGCATGCCCAGTGGGGACGCTGCCGATTGATTCGCAAACGTCGCTCCTCGTTCAGTATCGAGTGATGTTGCAAACGTCGTGTTTTCAATTCACAGGCTTTGAAAAGACGGGCAAGCTCTTCTAGGCGGCAGACATTTCGGTGGGGTCGTCTTTGCCTTTCACTGCGTTTAGCACTCCGCAGACGATAAAGATTGTTGTTCCTACTAGATCGACCAGCAGTCCTACTTGGGTCTCACCAATCTGTGAAATTGGGGCCAGCAACAACGCGGCCGAAAGAAACATGACGGCGCGGGCGTAAATTCCCAAGGGGCGATACAAGCACCCCGCTAAGCCCGCCGCGAGCGCTAAGATACCGATGATTGCCGCGGTCAACGCGTGAATCACAGCGAACACGGTCAGTTCGCCGTCAACCGGCGCGAGCAAGCAGAGTGCTGGGCGGTACACGAACATGAAAGGCAACGTGAATCCGACTAACGAGAACCGAAATGCGGCGAATGAGGTTTTCATGATCGGCGCCTCGGCGATGGATGCACTCGCGTAGCCAGCGAGGGCCACCGGCGGTGTGACCATCGACATCATGCCGAAGTAAAAAATGAACAGATGAGCGATCAGGGGCTGTACTCCCAATTCACCCAGCAGTGAACTCATCAAAGTGGCCATCAGTAGATAACATACGACCGAGGGAACTCCCATCCCGAGAATCAACGAACAGACCATGATTCCCGTTAAGGCTAAGAACAAGTTTGATTCCACAACTCCCTTGATTACCGTGCTGAAATCAGTGGCAACGCCCGTTTGTTGTACGATCCCGATGATGATTCCCACGCAGGCGCTGGCGGCGACAAGTGCAATCCCGTTTTTCGCAGATTTTCTCAGTGCTTTAATGACTTCAGGCCGCCAAGCAGGATGAATCAGACCGAACAGGAGCAAGACGAACATTCCAAAGATCACGGAGTCAAGAACTGATCCGATCACCAGCAGCAAGCTGATCGAGTCCGTTCTTGGGTCGATCCATGAGCCGGCCAGCAGCGGCCGCAATATTCGCGGAATGGTTGTGGGGTCGAGCAAGGCAGTGCATTGATTCACTAGCAAAGCGAGAAAGAACGCAGCCAACGCGGTGTACCGCGCATGATTGCTCAAATTCAGTTCGCGCCGCAGCGCTGCAAACACTAATATCACGGCCATCGAACCGGTGACGCTACGGAATGGCGAAGTGCCAATTCCAAGTAATCCCACCAGTGTTGTAAGCGCGCCGATGAAGACGACTGCATCGAAACCTGCCAAACGCTTTGTCGTCACCTCAGGCGTGTCGAGGCTATCGGCCCCGAGTCGACGTGAGTAGAGAAAGACAACGGCCAGGATCGAAAGATAAAAAAGAATGGCCGGTAGAAGGGCCGCCTTCATGATCGTCAGGAATTTTACTTGCGGTTGGACCAGTTCCAGCATCATGTAGGCACCCGCGCCCATCACCGGTGGTACGAGTGCTCCACCGGAGGCTGCCGCTGCCGTGATCCCACCAGCAATATGGTTTGGAAATCGGGCGCTCCGCATCATCGGGATCGTGAATGTGCCGGTGGTGACCGCATTCGCAACCGCACTTCCAGACAACGAACCCATCAGCCCACTGGCCATGACGGAAACCATTGCGGGGCCACCTCGTACTTTGCCAAAGGTTTTTGTGGCGAAGTTGATGATGAACTGCGTTGCTCCGGACATCTCTAGAAAAGATCCAAACACGACAAACAAGAAGACATATTTGTACATCACAGTCGCCGCCGGGCCGAACACACCAAGAGACTGCAGGAAGGTCGTGCTCACAATATCCTTCATGCTCTGTCCAGCATGAGGCAGCATCCAGTCTGGCAACATGGCCCAATCGTACCGAAGACTGCCGTAGCAGTAATACGAATGTGCGACGAATGCTAATGCCAAGAGCGGAACGATCAGCCCAATGCTTCGACGCGTCGCTTCCAGAACCAAAATCAATCCCGTCAATCCGACGATGTAGTCGGTTTGAGTTTCGCCGCCGGCACGATTACCCAGTGATAATCCATCAGCCCACCAAGCTTCAAATACTGGCTCTGTCTGAACAACCACATAAGCGCAACAGGCGGCCGCGGTGAAAGCGAGTAGGAAATCAAGAAGTCGGAGAACTCGGACGTCGCCAAGCTTCGGATGTAGCGGGAACGTCAAGTAGCAGAGCAGTAACCCGATGCCGATGAACACCGCCAGGGCGGACTGAGGCTTCAGGTAGTTGTAATTGACTTCGAACAGCGTGAACAAGCAAAAGAGAACGCTGAAGATCGTCACGAGGACGCGGTTCACTTTGCCCAAACCAGGGGAGCCTTCTGTCACCTCAATACCTCATCAGCCAGGTGCGACGCTCCGTGTCTCACATTAATGGGTCGATAATGGTTGAATCGAATGGGTTCAATCCTCAACCGTCTCGGCTTCGGTAGCTGCCGTATCCGTCTCACCACTCAGATCCTCGGCGGACGTGTCATCATCGTCCTGATCCTCGGCGGACGAGTCACCCTCGTCGCTGCCCCCCTCCATAACACCAATTTCTTGATAGAAACGGATGGCTCCAGGGTGGTAGGGGATTCCGGTATCTCGAGCCACGTTCTTTTCGTTGATTGCTTTACCGGCGGGATGGATCCCCGCGATCTCCGCTCGGTTCTCCCAGATCGTTTTAGTCAACGCGTAGATTAAATCCTCGCTTTGCGAGCCGGAGGTGATCACATGCATCGATCCCACGTTCAATCCCTGGTAGTCGTCATCGAGGCCCTTGTAGGTACCGCCCGGGATGGTGGCCGAGTGAAAGAAGGGATACTTTTCGATCAGCTTTTGTCGGGTCGGTTCATCAAACGGAATGAACTGAACATCAAATGTGCTTGTTGCTTGTGTGATCGATCCGGTTGGGACGGCACCGCCTAGAAATGCGGCATCTGCCGAGCCGTCGCCAAGTTGGTCAACCGCGCCGCTCTGGGAGGCGGAGATTGAATCGATTTCGTCCCAGGCGATTCCATGTTCAGCAAGGATCGGTTCAATAAACATTCGGAACCCCGCGCCGGCTGGCCCGGTAATCACTCGCTTGCCTTTCAGGTCAGCGATCGACTGAATGCCTGAATCGGCGCGAGCGATGAAGAGAGCCACGTTGGGGGCCATCGTGGCGATTGCCTGGATGTCATATTTCTTGTCCCAAACTGCTTCCCCGCGAACGGCGAAGTAAGAGATTGCTGCATTGGAGAGCGCCAGTTCGAGTTCATTCTGCTGCAGACGACGAATGTTTTCCTGGGAGCCCTTGGTTCCTTTTGCTTGAACTTTCCAGTCGATCTCGCCCTTGTGGGCATTCAGGACTTCGGCGATTGCTCCGCCGACAACAGGAAAGACACCACCAACGGGCGCGGTTCCCATGCTGAGAAATTGCCTTCCCGATCCCGTTGTCGAACCAGTGGTCGAAGAATTCGATTCACTTTTAGTGCAACTTGGCAGGAGGGTCAGGAGTGTCAGGGCGAGGACCAAGGCGGGGATGCTTCGAGACATCTGATTTAACCATGCGTGTGTGAGAACTAGCCGCATCCATGTTAGCACGAGCTTGCTGGGCGGGATAGAAGTCGCTGTGCTGGCGAGGTCAGCAAGCCTCGCCCTTGCTCCAGCGGGGTGGGAAATCTCTCCGGCATCCATCCGGTTTGCTTTGGACACTACGAAGTGGCGGGACCTGTTGTCGAATGGAACAGACGTTTAAATTGTGTCGAATTCGCTGCCAATTCACTTCGCGCCGGACCGATTTTCCCATGAAAGATTTGTTTCGACTGGATGAGGATGTTGCCGTGGTAATCGGCGGGACCGGTGAACTCGGAGGCCATATGGCCGAAGCCCTCGGTGGTTTTGGAGCCAAAGTCGCGATTGTTGGTCGCAATACTGAACGGGGCGCGGCACGGGCGAGCAAGATCCAAGCCGAGGGTGGTGTGGCGCACTTTTTTGCAGCCGATGGATTGAGTGCTGATTCACTCGGCGAAGCCCGGGAAGCAATCACCCAATGGGCTGGCGGACCAGCGAGCGTCCTGGTCAATGCGGCCGGCGGCAATCGGCCTGATGCGACGATCACTCCCGGTGGCGATTTTTGCAAGCTGCCTCTCGATGCGTGGCGCGATGTCTTTGATTTGAACCTGGTCGGCGGAGCCTTACTGCCAACGCAGGTCTTTGCTCCTGCGATGATTGAAGCGGGCGTCGGCAGCATCATCAATATCGCATCGATGTCCGGCATCATTCCTCTGTCGCGAGTCGTTGCTTATTCCGCGTCCAAGGCTGCGGTGATCAACCTAACGCAGTGGCTTGCTCGGGAGTGGGCAACCACCGGCGTGCGAGTGAATGCAATCAGCCCTGGGTTTTTCCCGGCAGAGCAAAATCGGGCCTTGCTGTTCAATGAGGATGGCACTTACACCGAACGGGGTGGCCAAATCATCGGGCACACGCCGATGCAGCGATTTGGAAAGCCCGAAGAATTGGCCGGTGTTACCGCTTGGTTAGCAAGTCGGCGAGCTTCATCGTTTGTGACGGGACAAAATATTCCCATCGATGGCGGCTTCGCGTCGGTCACTATCTGATAACCAACACAACTTTTTGAAAACGAAAACCTACTTCTTTCTCGGAGCACCGAAATTATGGCTCAATTAAATATCCCCAGTGCTGACAAAGAACTCGACTTCGTGGCGCTCGGTGCTTTAGTTCATCGTTTGGATCCGGGTGTGATCCCATTTCGGACTGCGAGTTCATTCGATGTGCATGTCTCTGGCGGTGAATACAATTGTGCTGCGAACCTGGCCTCTTGTTTCGGTCTGACCACTGGCGTTGCTACTGCGATGGTGGATAACGGGATTGGTGAATTGATTCAGCGACAGGTGCGTGCGATGGGAGTGCGTCCCTTCTACAAGCATTTCAAGCATGATGGTGTGCGTGGGCCGAACATGGCGACGGTTTATAGCGATCGCGGCCAAGGGGTTCGGGCACCAGTTGTATTTTACAATCGCGCGAATGAAGCGGGCGGGATGTTGAAGCCGGGTGATTTTGATTGGGACAAGATCTTTGCCGGTGGATTGCGTTGGTTTCACAGTGGCGGCATCTTCGCGGCCCTCTCGGAAACTACCGCCGATGTCGTGATCGAGGGAATGAAAGCCGCCGGTCGAGCAGGTGCCATTCGTTCGTTTGACTTAAACTACAGGGCGAAATTGTGGGATACGATTGGCGGTCTAGAGCAAGGACAAAAAATGATCGCCGAGATTGTCGAGAACGTTGATGTCTTGATCGGAAACGAGGAGGATCTGCAAAAAGGACTTGGTGTGAAAGGTCCGGATGTCGAGGAGAAGTCGAGTGGTAAACTGGATCCCCAGAATTTCTTTGGCATGATCGGCGCTGCGGTCGAGAAGTTTCCTAACGTGAAAGCGGTCGCCACCACGCTACGAGAAGTTCATTCCACCAACCGACACTCTTGGAGCGCCGTTTTGTGGCACGATGGCCAAGAGTATGTGGCACCGACTGCTGAACTGGATGTCATCGACCGGATCGGCGGTGGCGACGGGTTCGCCTCGGGGCTGATCTATAGCTTGCTTGACGGGCGACCAGCAGAAGAGGCGTTGAAGATCGGTTGGGCCCACGGTGCTCTGCTAACCACCTTCCCAGGTGATGTCACAAGGGCAACCTTACCGGAGGTCGAGGCCTTCGCTGCCGGTGGCAGTGCTCGTGTGCAGCGTTAAACGGCCTGCTGTCCCTGATCTGACTCTAGGAGATGCTTCCGACGACATGGTACCGAGCGACCGGTGCAGCGATAGCACGGTCATTTCTATTGGCCTGCGGCCTGTTCTGGACCGTCGGCGATCTCTTCTGGTGGTTCGGCAACCGGTCCCGGCAATTCGGCAACCGGTTCACCCCATTTGGCATCGAATAACTTGTCGCAGGATCCGCAAGTGACTGAGGTTCCGAGGCATTGATCGTCAATGATCTGGGCCGCTTCGCAATGGTCACAGGTGAGACGTACATGTCCCTTCATGTCAGCCATTGCCGCGAGGTGTGCTGGCAACACCCCGGCGACTTCGATGTCTTCTGGTTCAAGGGTGGTCAGCAATTCGTGGCTGACGTCATCGATCTTGGCTAAACGATTGGCAAGTCTTCGCACGCTTCGTTCAAAACTATTGCGAGAGCAGCGGCCGTTGCCAAAGTGGCGATCTCGTCGGCTGTAGAGAAAGGTGAAGCCCCGTAGCAGACGACGTCGCGACTCGGTCGGCAGCATGTATTTTGCCTTGGATGCGATCAACTCGTAGATGCCACAGAGAGCTTGTGGCGGGTAGTCGTCAAAGTGCATCGTGCTGCCAACACGTGAGCTCAGGCCCGGATTGCTGCGGATCATTTTTTGCATTTCGTTGGGGTATCCGGCGAGTATGACCACCAGCCGGTTTCGTTGATCCTCCATTCGTTTGAGCAGTGTTTGAACCGCTTCGCGACCATATTGGTCTTGGCCGCTCTCGTCGATCAGCGTGTAGGCTTCGTCGATGAACAGAACGCCATCGAGCGCTTCATCGATCTTGGCATTTGTCTTGGGGCCAGTTTGGCCAGCATATTCGGCAACCAGCCCGCTCCGATCCGTTTCGATGAGGTGACCTTTCTCAAGGACACCGAGTGCTCCGTAGATTTCCGCAACAATTCGAGCGACCGTTGTTTTTCCGGTGCCTGGGTTGCCGACAAAAGCCATGTGCAGACTTGGTTTGGTGGTCGGCAGGCCGGCTTTTTCACGCTGCCGTTCCATCTTCAAGAAGTTGGTCAAGGTCTCAATCTGATCTTTGACTGCGTCCAAACCGATCAATCGATCAAGCTTCGCTCGCGCGTCGGCGAGGTGTTCCGCTGGCGTGCGGTCATCGACTGTTGGTGCTGGTTGGCTTGCCGGCTTCGGTGTGGTTGGAGATCGCGTCGAGGAAGGGGGGAGTGAGCCAAGATTCGTCGTGGGGACAGGCTGCTCAGGGGTAGGCTGCTCAGGGATGGGGTGATCGGGTGTCGGGTACTTGGGGTGGGCCGCAGAGGAGTCCATTCCTTCACGCAAGCGTTTGGCTTCACCGTGTAACCATTTCAAGGCGTCACGCGCGTTAGCCGTATCTAACTCGCTGGCTAAGTGGTCGGGTGAATTGGTTTGCAGGCGATCAAATTCTTGCCGCATGATCGCTAGTCGTTGATTGTCGACCAGTGAAAGCGATCCATCAGCCGTAGCGAGTAATTTTGCCATTCGCATCGCGGATGTTTCTAGTTCACCCCAGCGATCGCGGATCGCGGGGATCTCTGCAAACGGTCTCACGAGATCACGCCACTGAAAACCCTCGGCGGTGGCGACGAGACGATCGACCGATTCTCGCAGCAGGTTACCCATGACGGAGGTGCCCCAAATATGCTCCAGCAATACTCGTCCAAGTTGTCTTTGTTCTAAGGTGCGACTCTGGGTATCTGGGACCACGGTGGCAAAGATTTTCATCAAAAAGCCTTGATGTAAATCGTGCATTTCGTCAGCGATGGATTGGACGTTTTGTTCGTCTTGTCCCGGTAGCCAACCGTAGGATCCGCGCACCAGTTGCCCGCTTTCGACAAACAGTTGCTCGGTTTCCTTAAGCGTTTCGCGGTACATCCGAATGGATTGGATGATGCGATCGTCGGCAGGATTGGGCATACTAGCGAGTTGCTTGAGGAGAGAGCGAACGGAGTCGGGGCTGGAGCATACGTCGCCTCGGGCGGCAAGTATGTGATGAGAAATTTTGATCTTACCCGATTGCTTGTTTCCACTCGTCAGAAAGTTCAGGCAGGTTCATTAATTCGTGGATGGCCATGCGATTCGCTTCCCTTCCAAACAGAATGTCGTTTGCCCGGGCGATCGGCCAGCTTGGGTTGGGTCGTTCAAGGAGTTCCATTTGATTGCCGACGTCGATTGTGCCTTCGGTGAGCACACGAAGGTACCAGCCGGTGCGGCCTGTCTGAGTGACGCGTTGCGCCATTGTCTTGATGCCCCACCGACGAGAAATTTTCCAGCATGGTTGTCGCGGCTGGCTGATCTCGATTCGGCAATCGTTGATTCCATATCGATCACCAATGCAGACGGTTTGTTCCTCGCACTTGGCAATCGTTAAGTTCTCAGCAAAGCCACCTGGCCCCATCCTGAGTTTGGGATGCTCTTGCTGCCAGGCATCGTAGTGCGCAGCCGCATAGCACAAAGCGGCTTTTTCCGTGCCCCCATGATGGCGACGGTCGCTGACTGCATCCCCGGCTAATCCGAGCCGCGTCAATCGGATGGGGCCAGTAATTGGTGTTTTGTAAAAAGCAGTTGTCCACTGTCGTTTCAAAGGGTCTTCCGTCGACGCGTCACCTTCGGTGATGACGTGTCCGATTTGGAGACTTTCAAGCGTTGCAGTGGAAGCCATTTTGGGTGGTGTCCGGACTGTCATTTTTTTGGGTCGCAAGTGTTTGCGGCTAAAGGGTTTGTGGTACCGCTGTCACCGGTCTGGGTCGTTGTGAGCAAGGCTTGGATCAGCTAAAATTTTGGTCGGTTCAGGAAACGTCAAATCTACGTTTTCAATCCCTATTCTCCGGCCTGGAATTTTCACCTTGGCAGACGACGACGGCAACAACCAAAACGGGTCGGAAAATGGTTCAAGCCCAGCTCCTGAAGAGGATGGCGGCGGCGGTGCTGGCGCACTGCGGATGGTTGATTTACCGATCGAGGACGAGCTGAAGGATAGCTACCTGACCTACGCGATGAGCGTGATCGTCAGTCGAGCCTTACCGGACGTCCGCGACGGGTTGAAGCCGAGTCAACGGCGAATCTTGGTCGCCATGAACGACCTGAACCTGGGACCCGGTAGTAAGCGGGTAAAGTGCGCGAAGATTTCCGGTGACACTTCGGGAAACTATCACCCCCACGGCGAAAGCGTGATTTACCCCACTCTGGTCCGGATGGCCCAGGAGTGGAATATGCGGCGTTTGTTAATTGATAAACAGGGTAACTTCGGTAGTATCGCCGGCTTGCCTCCCGCTGCCATGCGTTATACCGAAGCCCGGTTAAGTGCCGTCGCGGCAGCGATGCTCGACGACATCAAATTAGATACTGTCGATTACATCCCCACCTACGATGAGGCTCGCACGGAACCGACCGTCTTGCCGAGCAAGTTTGCAAGTTTGTTGGTGAATGGTTCGGGGGGAATTGCTGTCGGGATGGCGACCAGCATTCCGCCGCATAACCCAACGGAAATCTGTGATGCCCTGATTGCGTTGGTTGAGAATCCAGACATTACGGTCGACGAGTTATTCGAGATCGTGCCGGGTCCCGACTTCCCCACCGGTGGAATCATCTGCGGTCGTGCCGGAATTCGTCGCGGCTACAAGACTGGCCGCAGCACGATCATCTTGCGAGCGCGTTGCAAGATCGAGGAAATGAGCGGTAATCGCTCGCGAATTGTTGTTTCGGAGATTCCTTATCAGCAGACTCGCGACGGAGTCGTCAAGAAAATTGCCGACTTGGTCAATGGCGACAAAATCAAAGGGATTTCAGGGATTCGTGATGAGAGCGATCTAAAGGAACCTGTTCGGCTCGTGATCGAGTTGAAACGAGACGCTGATCCTGAAGTCGTGCTGAATCAGCTCTACCAGTTTTCGCCTTTGCAGACGACCTTTTCGGTCATCTTCTTGGCGCTGGTCGACGGTAAACCACGCGAGTTGACTTTGAAAGAGATGCTGTCGGAGTTTATCCGCCATCGTCGCAACGTGATCCGTCGGCGAACACAATTCTTGTTGGCTCGTGCGCGACGGCGAAAGCACACCGTGGAAGGCTTGCTGCTGGCTCTGGCCGATATCGACCAAATCATTCAAACCATCCGCACCAGCAGCACGCAGCCTGAAGCGAAGCAGCGGTTGATGGGGATTGAATGTCCTGCAGCGATGATGCGGGCCGCACTCGGTGAAGATGGTTTTCAACAATTCGTTGTTGAACGGGGTGAGTCTGATACGTACACGCTCACGAGCGTTCAGACGGATGAAATCCTGCGAATGCGGTTGGGGCAACTGGTCAATCTGGAACAGGAGAAACTGTCCGGGGAACACAAAGACCTACTAGCCGAAATCACCGAATACCTCGAAATCCTTGCCAGTCAGCAGCGGATCGACCAGATTATCCGCGAAGATTTAGAGGAAATCAAAAATCGCTTTGGTGATAGGCGTCGTACCGAAATTTCGTTTGAGGAACTCGGTAATATCGATCTAGAGGATCTGATCACAGAAGAGACCATGGTGGTTTCGATCAGTCATCAGGGTTACATCAAGCGAACGCCGACAAGTGTTTACAAGGCTCAGCGGCGAGGTGGCAAAGGCTTGAAGGGTGCGAAGACCGATACAGAAGATCCGATCGAGCACTTGTTTGTCGCCAGCACTCACGCGTACCTTCTGTTTCTCACGACCGCGGGAAAAGTTCGTTGGCAAAAGGTTTACGACCTGCCGCAGCTGGCGCGAGATAGCAAAGGGCGGGCGATCGTTAACTTGCTGAATCTCGAAAAGGAAGAGAAGATCGCCGAATGCTTGGTGGTGCGTGATTTCAACCAAGAGGGATACGTCGTGATGGCGACCCGCAGTGGCTTGGTGAAAAAGACACCGTTGGAACAATACAGTCGGCCCAAGCGGGGAGGGATCATCGCGATCAAACTGCGCGAAGGGGATGAATTGGTCGATGCCGCCGTTGTTGGGCCAGGCGATGAAATGGTTTTGGTGACAGCACACGGAATGGCGATTCGATTCCGAGAATCGGATGCGCGGCCGATGGGGCGAAACACATCTGGTGTGAAAGGGATTTCGTTGGCCGGGGACGACCGTGTGGTGGGGATGGTCGCCGCCGATCCCGATGCAACCCTCCTGACCGTTTGTGAAAATGGCCATGGTAAGCGAACTCCTTTTGGTCCGCATGCCGACGCAGTCGAAGAGGATCAAAGCGAGGAAGAGTCGGCATCCTCGGGGGCCCGTTACCGAACCCAGAACCGGGGTGGCAAAGGGTTGCGTGACATTCGCACCACCGATCGAAATGGAAAAGTTGTCGGGATTGCCCGCGTGAACAATGATGACGAAGTATTCATGATGACCGCCAAGGGCAAGATTCAACGGATTGAAGCAGGGGACATTGGCGTGATCGGTCGCAACACACAGGGTGTGCGTATCATGAATGTCGACGAAGACGATTCGCTAATCGCGATTGTGCGTGTACCGCCGGAAGACGATGCCGAAGAACCAGAAGAACCAGAAGTCGAAGCGTCCGAGGCGTAGCAGACTCAACACGAGGTAGAGCCCCGAATCGTCCTCGGAGGTCAACGTGGCAGCCGGAGAATTTGGCTGGCCGCGAAGCTAGCGTTCGGTGACTCGGCGCTCATCAAGTCGATGCCGATTGCGTCATCGCTCGGTTCCGAGGCAAGCAATTCGATTTTCGATGAACCTCAGACCCTAGTGATCGGTCGACTGGTGATCGGTCGACTGGTTCGCCACAGCTTGAAGCTGATCGGCCAATGTTTCAAGCTAAATCTGGCTCCGCGAAAGCGGGGTGGCTTTCGCGGAGAAGGGAGCGTCAAGCTTTATTAGCTAGAAATCTTAGCGACCAAGTCGAGTACCTTGCAGGAATAACCCCACTCGTTGTCGTACCAAGAGATGACTTTCACGAAGGTTTTATCCAGTTGGATTCCGCCCGATGCGTCGAACACCGAGGTGCGGGATTCACCACGGAAGTCGGTCGAGACGACTTTATCTTCGGTGTAGCCCAAGACACCTTTCATGGCCCCTTCGGAGGCGGCCTTCATCGCGTCGCAGATCTCCTCGTACGAAGCTTCGTTCTCGAGTTCGACGGTCAGGTCGACAATGGAGACATCGGAGGTGGGGACTCGGAATGCCATTCCGGTAAGCTTGCCATTGAGCTCCGGGATCACTTTCCCAACCGCTTTGGCCGCTCCAGTGCTGGAGGGGATGATGTTTTCCAGGATGCCTCGGCCGCCTCGCCAATCCTTGGAGCTTGGTCCATCCACTGTCTTCTGCGTGGCGGTTGCCGCGTGCACGGTGGTCATCAGTCCACGCTTGATGCCGAAACTGTCGTTGAGCACTTTGGCGATCGGTGCCAGGCAGTTGGTGGTGCAGGAGGCGTTGGAGACGAATTGTTCCCCATTGTAGGAGTCATCATTGACACCCATGACGAACATTCGTGTGTCGTCCTTGGAAGGTGCCGACATGACGACCTTTTTGGCACCTGCATCGATGTGACCCTGAGCTTTTTCAGATGTCAAGAAAATGCCGGTTGCCTCGACAACAACATCCGCACCGACATCGCCCCAAGCAAGATTGGCGGGGTTTGTTTCAGCGGTAACGCGAACTTCCTTGCCGTTGACAACCAGGTGACCGTCTTTCGTTTCGACTTCGCCTTGGAAAGGGCCGTGCACCGAATCGTAGCGGAGCATGTAAGCCAAGTAGTCGACATCCAGCAGGTCATTGATCGCTACTACTTCGATGTCATCTCGATTGACTGAAGCACGGAATACCATCCGACCAATGCGACCAAAACCATTGATTCCAACGCGAATAGTCACTGTTTTCTTCTCTCTTGAACGGGTTTGGGGACAAACTGGGTCTGAGGGCAAACGGAGTTTGCATGACAAACCGAATTTCCAGGATTGCTTCTTAGAACCGAAAGCCGCGGGAGACCGCCCGAAGGTCGATCGCTGTACACGAAGTTGCGGCAGCCCTACAAAGGGGGCAGCGAAGCACGACCGAGAGGCATCACGGATCCGCCTCACGGACCGAAATTATAGGAACGGTTTGCGGAAATGAACCAGCCCCCGCCCCATCAACGCTCTTCCGCCGCATGGAGGCGACCGCGCGGGGTCTCGGTCGAGACCTGGGATTACGTGCAGCAACGGGCGATCGCTGACCATTACGACGCGTTTGTGGCGGAAAGTCCGCTATGCCGACTTGATCAGCAGTTGCTTGAGCATTGGTTGCCAGCCAACTCGATGGCCGCAGCGGGGCAGGTCGTACTCGACCTGGGGGCAGGGACCGGACGGGCTGCTGTCCCCCTGGCCAGTCGCGGTTATCAGGTGATCGCCATTGATCTGAGCCAGCCCATGTTGGTCCGATTGAATGAGCGATCTGCCCAATTGGAGGGTGCCGGAAAGGTTCACCCAGTCCGCGCTAACTTGGTCGATTTGCACTGCATTCGCGATGATTCAGCCGATCACGCGATCTGTTTGTTCAGCACGTTGGGGATGATTCAGGGGCGACAGCACCGATTGGAAGTATTGCGACACATCTCGCGGATTGTCCGTCCCGGTGGCAGATTGGTGGTTCACGTCCACAATCGTTGGGCAGCTCTGCGAGAAAAAGGTGGGGTGATCCGTTTGCTGCGGTCTTGGTTGAATAGCTTGAAGCAAAGCGATCGTGAGTTCGGTGATGCCGTTTATCCTTATCGAGGCCTCGCAGCGATGTTCTTGCACCGGTTCTCTGCAAGTGAACTGACCGATGACTTGCAGTCGACCGGTTGGAGTCTGCAAAAGTTGGAGCGTATTTCAATCGATGGCGCGAGTGCGGATTCGTCCGCAAAGGTACCGGGAGGATTCATTGCGCTGGCGGAATGTGTTCGCAGTTGTGAAACCAAATCAGCAGGATGCTAAAAGCAGTTGGATGATATTGCCTTTCGCTTTTGTCTTGGTCTGCAACTCCGGGTTCTTGTTTCGCCGATCTGGCCGAGTTTCTGATTTGGCCCTGTCGTGCTTTCAATCGCCGGTGTGGCCCGTTCTGGCTTGCCCGTCGGAGGAGTGAACACGCCGAAACTCGAAGCCGTTCCACTATTACCGGGTCCGAATGAGCCTGCGGGTGACGCAGCAGGGGAATGCCACCGACGCGACAACTCGACTGATGCTTTCATCGGGTAGAAGTGTTGCAGATGCGGATGCTCCAATGGACCGTTGCGTCGCGGAATCAGTTGTTGCTTTTTTGGCTTCGCCTGTGGTCCAACCAGCCAGTGTTGTCTCCTTGTTAGGCGTGGCTTTGGATGATCGATTGAGGCGGCGAGTTGCGATTGCTGCGCAGCTAATCTTGCTTTTTCGCGTCACATTTTCTCACCTCTACCCGCTCGGGAATATGTTCGATGGCTGATTCGATACGCTCACTAATTGGAACGGGAACCAAACTCTATCTCGATTTAGTCGAGCCATCAGAGGTGGATCAGAATTTAGCTTGAGGAGCGGTTGGTGCGACGAGTAACCCGGCAATCATTTCTGAGATTGTGAAAGCAGGTCGACTAGATGCGCGGATCGAGTCCTTGTTTTCCGCCGGTCATAATGACGAGGCGATTGCTTGGGCGCTCACTGATTTATTAGTGACAGATGCACAGCAAAAGTTTCAAGCGATTCACTCGGCCAGCGACGGGAACGCGGGATGGGTAAGCTTTGAATTGGATCCCCTGCTGGAAGATCCGTCCTTGGGAATGTCTGATGCGGACCGTGCTACGAAGTACGTCGAGTTGGGCAAAAAATGGAGCGAGGGTCATACTAATCGAATGATTGAGGTGCCAGCGAGTGAAGCTGGTGCGGCTGCCTTACAAGAATTAGCCGCGAGTGGTGTAACGCTGAATGTGACGTTGATCTTCACAGATGATCAGTACACAAGAGCCCGGGATGCGGTGTGGCGTGGGGCGAAGCGTCGTGACAACGTCGATGCGTTCGAAAGTGTTTACAGCATTTTTGTTTCGCGGATTGATGTCTACACCCAGCAAGCGTGCCAAGGTTTATCTGCCGACGCCCAGGGTTTGGTAGGAATCGTCAATGCAAAGCGGATCTGGGCGGCAAACCAACAGTTCTGGGCGGATCGGGGGTTAAAGCTTGAGCAGGAACTGATCTTTGCGAGCACCGGCACGAAAAATCCAGAGGATCGACCGTGGAAGTATGTTGAGGCGCTAGCGAGAAGTGATATTCAAATCAATCCGCCTCAAACGAATGCCGCCGTGTCGACGAGTGGGATGGAGTTTACTCCTAAGCTCGACCAGTTGCCGCCGTCGGGGGTGCAGCAAGAGATTGACGAAGCGACTGACCTTGCAGCGATGCATCGTGTCTTGATGCAGGAAGGGATCGACAAGTTCGTGAAGCCGCAACGCGCGCTTCTGGATCTCATTGTCTTAAATTGGTAAGAGTTGTTGCCTGATTTCTCATCGCAATGGAGTGCAACGGCTATTCAGGGCACGTTTCGTTGACTACGTGCTCGGTTGGTGCTTAATGGTGGAGGGTCACGGATGCTGATTCAAGCGACGCTCGCAGAAATTGGCTTTGCGATACATGGCAATTGTCAAGCACCTGGTGGGTGTCACAAATTAACTTCAGCCATTCTTGTGCTTCCGCAACGTCCGCCGATTGGATTCGTTCAGCTGCCTCTACAATCGGGTAGGCGCGGTTACGCAAGCCAATGTTCCCTAATGCAGTTACCAGTTCTTGCCAGTGAAATCGCCAAGTTCCTCGATTTTTCGAGGTCGCGTGTCTGTGCAGCGTTAGCGAAGCGTTCCACTTGGTGACCGGTCTCAATCGCCATGATTTTTCGGATGGACATTGCGCCGGCCATAAACTTCGGCGATTACCATCGAATCAAGCATTGCTTCTGAGAATTGGATGTGAATTGCATCAATGAAGCCGTCACCGTCTAAGTCAGCGGTGTCGATGCTGGTGACTTCAGTTGCCACGCTATCGAGAACATCGTGCCACGCCTGCCTCGCCGCCGATACAAATGTGACTTGATGATCAATCTGGTTCGTGGTGTCTTCGAGTTCCCAATCCCCTCCGAGATTGACGTGTCCGGTGCGATCGTCACTTGCGGCGACATCACATTCACAAAGCTCACTAAGAACATTAACTAATGACCGGTCATCCGACGTGCTAGCGAGTTCGCATCCATCGATCTAAAGATCCGCTTTGAGTTTAAGTGCATCTGCCCAAGAGACGAGATCTCCTGCGTAGCCGAGATTTACGTCCGCATTGAAGTCAGTATTACCTCGTTAAATTGCTGAGCCATCTCCATGACTGAGGATGTGGACAGCATCGACGTTGGAGAGTTTGGGGAGCGTCCTGGTGATTTGTTCAACGCCATCTTGATCGGGGGCCAATTCGACGATCACCCGCTGTGTTTGATCGCCCGTGGATCCCCGCAATCCCTCAACCAGAATTTCTGAATCTTGAACCTTGGCATCGATAAAGACAAAGTTCAAGGAGAGATTGGTGGCAAGGGCGGGCAAGTCAGTCTGATCTTGTGATTCCGATTGCTCCGGAGAACCAGAAAGGTGTATTTCCGCAGTCGTTTTAGCTCGCGGGTGAGGTGCGCTAGCAGCGGATCGGCGATGGCAGCATCAGGATCAACACGGATGTCTGCTGCGTCGACGCTATCGCCATTGAGCAGGATACGGTCTTCAAGTGGGTCGAACTCGAACACTCGTGGTCGGTTAGGGCTCATTGACAGGCGTTCCGCCGTTCCAAGAGTTGGGGGGGCGGCGAGTTCTGTTGAGGCATCGCACCGTTTTGAGACCTGAGTCACGATTGAGAATCGTGCCGCCATCCGACAAGAACAGACGCCCGATCGTGTTTGAGTCGATCGGGCCGTGTCGATGGTTGCCAGTCAGGATGCGCGAATGGCAGCCTATGCCAAAATGAGGACCTGAGGATCACGGAAATGAGACTTGCTGTTTCCTAAAGAGATGCCCCGATTTATTGCTGAACTGGAAATTGCGCACTGGCTGGCAAGATTGATGCACGCTGTGGCATGTTTGGTGCTTGACTTGGGTTGCTTGCCCGATTGAGATCAATTGATGGTGTTTGGCCAGTCACGGCGATCTGTGTTCCCCGTCGTTGTCCGGGCAGGGTGATGCTTGGCGAGATCGCTCCAGGCTGAGTTTGAGGGAGCCTGCGACGGATTGTGGTCGTTGTCAATCCGCTATTAAGTGTCGAGCCAGTTTGGGTTGCATCACGATGTGCCAAGTAATCTGGCGAGTACATGGCAGCGATCTTCTCTTCCTCCGTTTGATCCGAAGCTCCCGGCAGTACCATCGTCGCGGGAATGCCCTGAACCATTCTGCCTTCGCTCGTCTTGAAGGAGGTCACCAGAGAGATGCGTTTTTGTTCACCACCGATGGCGTCCCAGGGAATCCAAATACTGTAGGACGCACCAAGATCTGTTTGGCTGAAGTGCCGTGTGAGTTGTTCTGGGGTGAACTCGTAACGTTTGACTGCTTCCTTCGCACTGCTCGCCGTATCATCAAAGCCATGCACAATCAGAGTGCCTTCGACTGGCACTGGGCGCGATTTCTCATCATAAAAGAAAACGCGTCCCCCGAATCCGCGAGTTGGTGTGCGATTCGTCTGGACAAGTGTATCGGCCGTCCAAGCGCTCGCGACTTTTACAGGGTTTGGATAGGGCTCGACCTCCTCTTCCTTTTGTCCCCAGGGTAGTCGATCTAATAATGATTTGCTTTCCTTGGATTGATTAGAAAGTGTTGTGCACCCGGTGGGCGTCAAGGCTAACAATGAAACGGCCGCTACGGTAAACTTTCGTCGTGAGATTCGCATGATCAGGTCCATCCAATGCGAGTGTGAAGCATGTATGACGTTGCTGCTGAATGAGCTCACTGTTTCGGCGGGCTCGGTGAGATGTTCTTTAACGAGTGCCACCAATCCGCTCAGGTTTTACGCCGTAACCATACTGTGGAGGTTGGTTGGGTGGTAAGTTGAGCCCGTTGGTGGTCGCGGTTGAAAACTCATCTTTGGAAGTCATATTCAGCCAAGATGCCTGTGCAGCCGGGGTTGCCTGGCCAGCTTGTTTCGCCGAAGACGCTTGGTTGGTATTCGCTCGCATACCGTTTGCAGCAGCACCGGGAATGCTAAAGCCCGACTGAGCCATCGCTGGATTGCCGTATCCGGCAGGTCCGAGATGGTGCTGAGGGACGCGGCCCGCCGACGGGGTGGTCCCGTTGATTGGTTGCTGAGGAACGCCATCGTTCGGGTGTCGTAATGTTCTCGGGAATGCTGAGTTGGTTCCTGCTGCTGACGGTGCTAGCAAGGAACCGTGTGGCGACCAGCCGCTGCCAACAGGTGCTGCTGGTGCAGCTGGGATTGGTGGCGTCGCTTGAGTATCGATGATCGCCCCGTCGGTTGGCATAGGCTCGATCACTGCGGGTGGCACTTCCATCCGCTCATCAATGATCACGTTTTCGATCGTCGGTTGCAGGTCAGGATAAATTGTGTTTCCAACGGCGGGCCCCCATAATCCGTAGCCACCACTCAAGCCAACGTCACCATGGGCCTCGACCACATCGGCCAGGCACCAACTCATCCGGCTCGACTCAACCTGTTTGACGTAATCAAGATCGGCTTCGCCGGTGATCAACATTGGCGTTAGGATGACAAGCAGTTCGCTGCGGATTTCCGTCTCTTGGTCGTACTTGAACAAGTGACCGAGCAATGGGATATCCGCGACGATCGGCACACGTCGACTGAAGTTTGCACGGGTTTTCTGAATCAGCCCGCCGAAGACAACGGTTTGGCCACTGTAGGCTGCAACGACCGACTGAGCGGTGGTTTGTAGGATGTCATTGATTAGGACTGGGTCGCTACCGGGAACCGGAACCAACGTTCCTTGGGAATCATCACGATCGCTTCGTGTTGCATCGATATCCATCACAATTAATCCGTCCGCACCAACGCGGGGTCGGACTCGCATGATCAGACCAACTTCCAGATCTTCGGTGACAACTTGAGATCCAAATTGCAGGTTCTCCACTCCGGTCGCTCTTGCGATGACTCGACCGACTTGGACGAAACCCTCGGTGTTGTCCAAGGTCATGATTTGCGGGCGGCTGAGCACTTGCAGTCGGCCCGCATCTTGCAGTGTTCGTAGCAACAGGCTGACCGATTCGCTGGCAGCACTGAGGACAAAACCGCCATAGCCAAGATTGGTGTTGGAAGTTCCAACTCCAAAGGTCGAAACGCCACTGGCCGCCAAAACATTTCGCCCAACTGAGTTCAAGTTCGGCGTATTATTGCTATTGAAATCGAATCCGGGGACACTCGCCGGGTTGCCAGCTGTGACCGCATCGGCCGCGATCCCACGGTCGAACAGCAGTGAATCCTGCAGACCGACTTCCCCTCCAATCTCAAAGGCATCTTCGAGCTTGACTTCGGCAATGAGCACTTTGATCAAGACCATGGGTGGACGGCGGTCCAACTTGTCGACCAAACGGCGGACATCTTCATACAGTCGTGGTGAAACACTGATCAACAAGCTGTTGCTGACGGGTTCGGCCACAACGATTAGATCGCGGTCGGGAAGGTCGTAGGGACCTAAGCCCTGTTGGAATTGCTGAATGGTATTGACCGTTTGAGTTCGCTGTTGAACGTATGTTTGCAACGCGGTCGCAATATCACCGGCCGTCTGGTGTTTTAACCAAATCACTTCGGTAATGCGTTCGGCAAAGCCCTCGCTGTCCAATCGCAGCAAAATGCTCTCGGCGACGTCGAGGTCCTCGGCTGAACCGCTGGCAATGATGCTGTTGGTTCGCTGATCGGTACTGAAGCGTAGGGGGACGAGCGAGCTTTCGCTGGCCGTTCCTGCGGGCAGATTGGCAGCTCCAACTTGGGTACCGGTTGTGCCAGCATCGTCGCCGAATAGCGTTTGCAAAGCGGTTGTCAGTTGTAGTGCATCACCGTTGGTAACCGCGAATACTTTGACCAACGAATCAATGCCTGGTGCCCGGTCAAGTTGGCGAACCAATTCACCGATCAAGGCCATGCTGCTCGCGGGAGCTCTTACCACCAAGGCATTGCCATTAGTATCCGCCGTGACTTGTGCGCCGGCCAGGATTCCGGAGTCGAGCATTTGGCTCGTCTGTGCGTCGACCGAAACGATGGACAAAGTGGTCGATGGCGTGGTCACATTGTCGTTAGCAGCTTCGTCGCCATTAATCGCTGATTGAATGACGGGAGCAAGGTCCTCTGCAACCGCGTTGTTCAGCGGAAAGACTTTGATTTGGTTCTGTGCGGAGATTTTTTGAACGTCCAGATCATTGATCAAGCGTGTTACCTCGATCATGTCCCGTGGAGCCGCACTCACGATCAAAGAGTTTGTTCGGTAATCTGCCAGCACTCGTACGCGCGGTCCGACGCCAGGTCGCAAGTCATCACCTGTGCCGGGGCGATCCGTGAAGAAGTCGCGAATCGTCTGTTCCGCGTCCAAGGCAGATGCGTTTTGTAATCGAAAGACTCGCAGTCGGCTTGATTCAGCGACAGGTTGGTCGATCTTCTCGATCAGTTCCTTCAGGCCCGCAATCGCTTCAGCACGTCCGATCAGCAAGAGAGCGTTCGGTGAATCGAGCGATGTGATACTGACTTCACCCTGTCGGGCCGATAGCACGTCTTCGTAAAGTTGTTCCAACAAGCCGGACACTGCGTTTGCGTCTGCGTGTGCCAACTCGACAACCTCAACTTCCGGTTTGGTGATTTCACTTTGTTCTTCAATTTGTCGGATCACTTCCATGACCCGTTCCACATCACGTTTCGCACCGCGGATGATGATCGTCCCGAGTTCAGGAACGAATTGAATCTGGGTGTCACCAATGACGCCTGCACCACCTGCTTCACCGGCTGCGGCTTCGCCTGCTCCGCCGTTGGCTTGGGCCGCTGCTGCTTCTTGATGGAAGATTGCGTTTCGAAATGCGTTACCGCTTGGAATCGCTTCGACGGCTTCACCTGGATCGGTCTTGGTTTCGAGCTGCTTCAGCAGTCGCAACGCTTTTTGAATCGGCGCGGGTTCGGAATTTTTCAAACGCATCATCTCGGTGATCGCATCGCGATTGTTGCTCGTCTGGTCGAGCACCGAAATCAGTTTCTGCCAACCCGGTATTTTTGGCTCTGGTGCGACAACCGTGACTGAATTGTTACGACGATCGACTTCCAATGTGGTGTTCTGCAGAGGAGTCGACGTCAATTGAAACGCTGCCCGCTCTCCGTTGCGACTTGTCGTCACGGGGATGGGACCGCCGGACAATTTTCGCAAGTCATCTTCGAACTCACGCCACGTGATCTGGGACAGTGGGACAATGATCGGACCGGTCCCCCGTGGCGGTTGTCCATGGGAGGCTAGCATCACGCGAACGTCTTGAGCGATCGTCCGTTGAGCTTCGCTTGGTGCCATCACCACTAATTCGCCGTTCCGGGTATCGGGTGAAATCGTGACGCCCGCCACATCCCGATATTGCAAACTCAGCATGGTGGCAATTTCTTTCGCCCGCGCACCCGGGACCGGTAGTTTCTGAAGCTGCAACCCATTGTCTTGCTGCGCGAAAACTGTTCCGATCAGCAGCGAAACGGCCGCTAGCGAGAAAAAACAATTGAAAATCAAGCGGTGCATCTGCAACCACCCCTTCTTTTATCTGTGGGTCAGCTGAATTCGAACGGGACCTCAACGGCGCTCCCCCGTTTCAATTCGATTTATCGTCGGGATTGCGAGGATCCCTAAACGCAAAAGATGTGGGCTGACCCTGCGAACCCGCCCAACTTTTAATGCAAGCAATAAACTGGGACGTGTGAATTTCTGATCTTTCCTCTTTTTCATGGCTTTTGTTAAAGAGCCACCAAGAGTGGGCCGAAAACGCCCCGATCTTTCTCTCCGCATCCAGGGATTGGACATGCGTTATTTGATTGCAACCTTCTTGCTAACGACGGTTTGTCTAGCTGGATGCCAACAAACGGCTGGCGTGAACACCTCGGGACCACTCACTCCCATTGGTCCATCCGCCCCCAATACAGCAAACGGTCAGGCATCTGCACTTAATCCGTTTGGTGCACCGACGCGTGTTCCACCACCGGACCTCGGCTCTTATAAAGCCCCCAACAACTACATGGGCAGCGGAAATACCAGTAGTCAAGGGAATTTGCCAGTGGCCGGTGGAGTCACCCAGGCCAATCCAAATGCGAACACCTGGAATACGCAGCCGATTGGCTCTGGTGTTCAGCAAGCAGGTGCTGTTTCGGGTGGCGAGTGGAGCCAAACCGCGAACGGTTTCGTTGCCAATCCAAATCTGGCACCATCAGCAGACCCCCCAAGCAATGGTTTGCGCAGTGGGGGGATGCAGGTGATCGATCTGACCGGTGGTCCACCACCGCCCGGCTATCATCCACCTGCCCAGCCTATGGCACCTGCGAACCAACCAGCTGGTAATGCTGCAGTTCCTGGTTCTACGACAGTTCCTGGTTACACACCCGTTCCCACAAATCAACCACCCGGCTACGCACCCGTTCCTGGGTCGGTGCCGGCGAACGGCTATGCACCAACGACACCGGAACTTGCACCTGCGCCGATTCTGCAGACTGGATCGGACCCTAATTGGCGCTCTCCACAGGTGATCACCGCACCAAGTGAGGCCAACATTGCAACCGCACCCTCGACTGATCCGATTAATACCGTCAGCGATCAGAACTTGCAGTGGCGATCGCCCCAGTAACAAGATTGTTCAAGCGGTGATCACTTTGCGACGGTCGAGGTTCGCGATACGGGTGGCGGAACCGTTGATTCTCTCAATCGCTGCATGTTCGGCAAAACTGTGCGATGATCTCGGTGGCTATTTCAACTTGGTCACAGGGGACCCATTCTTCTGCCGAGTGGGCTTGATCAATCGAGCCGGGACCAAAAATCATCGCGGGAATTCCGATTTGACCGAACTTGCTGGCGTCGCTGCAGAACGGCACCCCCATCGGTTCTGGATCGAGATTCAGTCTTTGCAAGATTGATTGCATCGCCCTAACGGGTGGTGAATTCGTTTCCGTCTCGAGTGGAATATCGGTTAGCAGTGGCGTGTGAACCATAGCTTCAGCTTGGCCGAGGTTCAATGATTCGATCAATGCTTGATAGTGCTGAAGCACGTCATCGGGAGTTTCTCCTGGTAGTAGTCGCCGATCGACTTCAATTTCGCAGTTGGATGGGACCAGATTGATTTGGACTCCGCCGCGAATGACGCCAATATTGCAAGTTGGTGGACCTAGTAGCGGATGTTTTTGTTGATGAAGTTGCCGGTGGTCCGTTTCCAAAGCTGCGATGATTCGTCCCATCGCTTCAATGGCGTTGATGCCCAAGTGGGGTTTTGCGGAGTGGGCCGAGCGTCCGAATGTCTCCACTTTGAATCGAACCAGGCCTTTGCTGGCCGTGACCATGCGCAGTTCAGTCGGTTCAGCAACCACTGCGGCATCCGCGTTCAGCGAGCTGCACAGTTCGACGACTCCGCGGTACGAAAACTCTTCGTCAACTGTTGCAGCTAACCAGATGTCCCACGGCGGCGGGGAGGCTTGCCGTTTCAGTTGCACGATCGCGTGCATCATGGCGGCCAGACCCGCTTTGGTATCACAGGCACCGCGCCCGTGCATTCGGCCATCGCGAATTGTCGGTTCAAACGGTTCAATGATCATTCCCACTGTGGATACGGTATCCATATGGGCTTCTAGCACGATGCGTCGGTTGGAATCTCTTCCCGGCAATTTTGCGATCAAATTGTCGCGTGACGGCAAGACTGGCTGGCGTACGGTTTCGATTCCCCAATCACGAAAAAAAGATTCGATGTAATCGCAAACCGCCGCTTCGTTCGTGCCTTGGTCATAATTCGGATTCACGCTGGGTAGCCGAATCAGATCGGCCAGGGTTTCCAGAACGGACATCGGGTTGCCTTATCAGCCGATCGAGGTGATCCAGCCAGGACCTGCCGTTATCGGCGTGCACCTGCGGTTTCCGACTAGGATTCTACCCATGACACGAGCGGTTACCGAATCGCGGTCGGACGATGTGAGCTGACCAGACACGAAAGTGATCATGATTGCCAGCCCGTAACGGTGCGGGCTAGATTCGCATTTGACGATGGGGGGCGAAGTTGCCCCGCCCTATTTAAGCGGCTTTGAGCTCGCGAGTGTGCTGGGCAAAAGCGATCCAGTTCGTGACCTCCGCCAAATCCGGAAGTTTACCACCGCGAATGATCCGAGCCCCTTGAGAGCTGTGGCTGATGGGTTCGATGATCGCGAACAACTCCTCTGGATCGCAGGCGGCCAGATCTTCGGTGGTTGTGACTTCGGCGGCGACCAGTAATTGAGCATCGTGCCCCCGCAGCATGGGTGTGCAACAGACCAAGGTGGCTTGTTGCTGCCATTGGACAACGGTTTCTGCGTCAACACGACGATGATTCAATTCTTCAGCGACAAGATCGGGATCGGCTTCCAGCAGATCGTTGACGGTGTCGACTCCGACGACGCTGAGTCGTTCGGCCATTTTCTCACCGATCGCTGGCGCGGCTTCGACAGGGCTGTCCCGGTTGAGATAGAACTTCCATTCGGAGCAGCCGTTTTGGCTTTCGTATTGGACTACATCGCGTGCTGCGCCGCTGTATTCGTGACGATCGTCTTGAGAAAATCGTTGTGGTTCAGTGTTGATCACGCGACGTTGGCGCCGATGGTGTTTGTCACTACGTTCATCAACTCGGTCACCATGCTCGGTGCCACGCGATCGATGGGCGTCCCCGCGTCTGCTTCGACTTGGCGTTGTTGCTGACCGTGAACCTTCGCGGTCGCCTTCCCGACTTCGCCTGGATTTTACGAATCGTGTTTTTCGGGACGATGTCGCTCCAGTGGTACTTGCTTCGCCTCGTCGCACGACTTCACCGGGAAGTGTAACTGCATGTTCGGCACTGCTGTTCGCAGTCGCGATCCAAGTAGTGATGCGTGCCAATTCTTGGCTGCTACCACTACGAAGGATCTGCTGGCCCTGCTCTGTTGCCAAGAACAATTCGACATCGTGTAACAGATCGGTTGGGTGGATCGAAGCTAGCTGGGCGGGGGTTGTGATTCCACATCCAACTAAGATCCGCGCATCAAAGTTTCGGAGTTGGGGAACGCGGCAGCACAAACGTGATTCTGCTTGCCAGCGTCGCACCGTATCGGCATCTACGGTCGCAAAACCTAATGCATCCGATAGGCGATTTGCGTCTTGCTGCATTAAGTGGGTGATGTGAGTCACGTTCAGACCACGCAATCGGGCTGCTGCAACCGCGTCGATCGAAGGAGCTTGATCAATCGGGCTGTCAATGGATAGCAGGAAAGGAGATTTCGGTTTCTGAATCGTTGGATTCAAGTCTCGCTCGTTGGTGCCGCAGTGGTTGCAACCTTTGGCCTGAAGCAACTGTTGCTCTGCTTTGGCCGGATCGAGCGTGGTGAATTGGTCTGCGTAATAGTAACCATCTCGAAAAACGGCATGCGGTGGTGAGGACGCGGTTGGCTGATGAACCATTTTTTCAACCCCGACCGGTTTGGGTTCGGTAGTGGTATACCTGACTTCCATGTCGCTTCCATGAAGCGTGCTGTCGTATGGCGTTGTGGAATGGTTGCCGTTGGGACTAGAAGAGGCCAAGTCAAAGTCATGATTGATTTGATCCACGCTGCTCGGCCGAATATGGACCTTCGCGGCGAAGGGATCTAAATCTTGTTGGCCTCTGACATGCGGATGTGGGCCGATATACGATTCGCCTGCGTAGTGCGGACGCCAAAGCGGTTGGTGACCATGCACAACTTGCTGGGCGTGAATGTCGAATTGTCTCGCTCCGGTGCGAGCTAATTCCAGAATCAGTTGCCGATCGCTGGTCAGCACAATGACTTGGTGACCAGCAGCTGCGTAATCATGCAGGGCGGCAACCAGTGGGTGGTTGTACCGATATTCTTCACCGGGTTGACAGTAAGCCGCTACATTTAAGGTTTCCAGTTGATGTTGGGTTTGCCACATCTCGCGTTGCGTTTCCACAACCAGTGGAACGCGACGTCCAATGCGGGCCAACAGTTGGCCGGCCGCCATGCGGATCGCGAGGGCTGCGATCGCGCGATCGGGCGAGGTGTATTCGGTTTCCGGTCGTTCGTTGATCCGTACCGCGACACCTTGACGATGATTTACGCCGCCGCGCATTGCTTCCTGAACAGTCCAGTCGATCCGCTTCAAACGACCACCGGAAAGTCTCGTGAGCCATTGGCTGGCGATCGATGCTAAGGGAGAGGTCGGAGTGATTGCGCCGGTGTGCTGCCCCAATTGGTGATGAAGTTCGTTGCGACGATTGACCAACCATCCGTGACGTGCCAGTGTGGTTAGTCTTTCCTCGATCCGTCGTCGTTCGGCAAGCAGTGAATCGCGGTTGATTTCGGAATACCGGTAATGCCGCGGACGCCGATCTTCGGCCCGGCGCATCGAATGACGAACGTCTGCTGCCTTTTCAAGACAAGCATCCAGCTCAGCGGTTAGGTTGCTTAGGTTCTGCTGCGATCGCTCCAGTTGCTCTTGAAGATCGTGCTGCGTACTGCCAACGGCCCGTCGTGACTCGACTTGCCTTTCCAAGTCACTGATCCAACCACGTAGTTCTGTTTGTCGGCTTCGCAGTTGTCGAGCATGCGTTTGCAATTCATTGCCGCGACGCTGTAGTTGATCGAAGGTGACCGAAGCATGATGTGGGTGAATGACTCGTTCACCGTCATGCCATCGTAACAATTGCGAATTCAGCGAATCACGCCGATGAAGAAGTGTTTGGCGATCTTCAGCGATTTCACTGATGCGGGCGAGTTCAGCATCAACGCTGGCCAATTCAGCTCGGACCTGTTCTCGTTGGTCGCTTGTTAGCGGATCACCCTGGAGATGTGTCATCGGTAAGTCGCGATCGGTATCGCGTTGGTCCAAGCCTTGACTCAAGCACGACGCGACGACCTTGGCGGCACTGGTGACCGAGGTATCGGTAATCACGCCATCGACGATCGATTCCGGCAACGCAAGTGTGTCGTGGCTATATTGCCTGACTTGATTCGATTCAATTGAGTCGAGCCAAGAGCCCTGAGCCGAATGGTAAGGTAAATCGGCTGCTCCCCGAGGCTCGAATTGAACACTTTGACGTCCTTGACGCGTTCCATCCTGTTCGCGGTGGCAGTGAACTAAACCGGTGCTAGTGGCCCAGACGACGCGACCGGTTGAGGAGCTGAGCATGCCAGTTGGATAGTCTCGCTTTACCAATGTATCTCGAATAAACCGAGCAATCGCCGTTTTACCGGAGCCGATTGGTGCGAAGACTGCATTCAGTTGTTCGCCAAGTGGGCCCAATTCAACGCGGTTGAGGGGGCCGTGTTCGTCGATATCGATACGATCCAACAGCATAATTTGGCTCCTCCATGGCCAAGGGATGGCATCCGCCCATCCAAAATCCTTCCGTGGGTCATACGCACCTGAGCGTGCGAAGACCTTCGAACTGTAGCGAATCGGGGTGTTTCACGGGAAGATCGAATTTGCGGTGTGACAAAGGCGATTCGTTTTCAGCCGGTCTGGTGTTCTCAGCGGGTGTTTTCAACCAAGTTAAAGATTAGATGCATGCGGGGAAAACCGGATTCGACGGAAACTGCAGGATCGTGACGGGCTGGCGACAGGAAGGGGAAGGGCTGGGGACAGGTATGGACGGGATCAGAACGAACGGGATAGGAAGGGGCATGCGAGGAGAACGGTGCTGGAGAGAATGGTGGTGGGGACAGGCTCAAGAGTACCTGGATTCAGCGAGCCGCTGGCATTGGGGTTCGCCTATTTGATGAGCCGTGGTGATGCGTTGCTAGCAACACTGAGATGAACTGGTCTTTTCGGCGATGGTTTGGCTTTGCTAAATACCAGAGATATTGCCCTTCTGCCGCAATTCACCCCAGGAGTCGGGATGTCGATTCAGCCATCACGCCAATCTAATTTTTCGCTCGGCCTGCGTGCACGTGCGTTGTTCATGTGTGTCCTCGCAATCCTTCTGTCCGGATGCCAGGACGGGCCCATGTATGCCTTGAAAGTGGCCAACCCCTATTACTCTTGGCGGGAGTGGGGCAAGGATGAAAAGATTGGAGTGACCGACCACGAGCGTCGCAAACAACTCACTATATTGGCCGAAACTGCTGGTGAGCTATCGGCAGAGAAACAGGAATTCTGGGCTCAGCAATTGAACAAGCTGATCGAAACGGATCAGAGTCCCGAGATGCGTCGCTTGGCGGTTCGTGCCGCCAGTCGGATGGAGGTGCCATCCGCTATGGCGATGATCGAAAGAGGCTTGGATGATGGGAGCTTGAAGGTTCGAATGGAAGCTTGCCGGGCATTGGGGCGACGTCCCGGAGACGACGCGGCACGAATGTTAGTTGCTACCATCGGTACGGACACTGATCTCGATGTAAAGCATTCGGCGATGGAAGCGTTGGCCCGGCACGACAGTCCAATCTCTCGCGATGCGTTGAAAATCGCCTTGGCAGATCGTAATCCAGCGACGCGTAATTTGGCGATGGAATCCTTGCGGGATGTGACCGGAGAAAACTATGGCGATGACCCACAAGTTTGGATCGCGGCGCTCAATGGAGAGCCCACCGAAGAAGTGACACCTCGTTTCGCTGATCGGATCCGCGACATCTTTTAGGTCGCGGTTGCATTGATTGGCGGTTTCGTTCGCTGGCCCCACCCTCTTGTTTGCAGAAACGAAGTCGCAGACTTCGCAAGCACCGTTTGCTTGCCAAAGCGTCTGGTGATTCGATTCGATTTTTTCGGATCGTTGGTCGCGATTGATGTTCTTCCGCGGTCGCGGGAGTTCCTCTGCCACTTCGCACTGACATTTGAATTGCCGAGGCCGCTGCGGTAACAATTCCATGCGTCGCGAAACGCCGCGGTGATGGCTTGTTCGATCCGGTTAGTGATCGGAATTGATGACGCAAACGCGATTTCGATTCCAATTCCGAAGCATTGTTGCGGCGGTACCCCTGCTTGATGAAGTCGGTAAATCAAGGCACCACCAAGATTGTTGCGGCATAGGTATAACCCGTAGCTGATGGTGCTCACGTAGACCTATGGCTGAAACCGCAGCAGAGGAATCCTGCCGTAGGCGGTGGCCGTCACTAATCCGATGATCAAGGCGCTCGCCAGCGGGTTGTGTTTACTGTTGGCAATGGTGTGAAAGATGCCTACCGCGACCCGTACGCCCAGGATGTTCTGCCATTGGCGACCCGTTGAGGTTTTGATCCTGTACAGCATGAAGCCAATGGCGAATATGGGGAGATGGTCCAGCAGCATAAGATGGCGAACCCCCATCGCGATTGTGAACTAAGCAGCTTCGTCGTGGGTTGACTGCATTGCATTGAGTGTTTGGCAGATGCAAAGACAAATGGCCAACAAAGATCCCCGGCCGAGAAAATATCGTTTGAGTTCGCTGAGCTGGAACAGCCCCACCAACTTGGCACAGAAGGTCATTTCAATTTGTGGCGTCCACATGACCGGATCGAGATACTCGTCGTTGCACACCTGTGGCATCAGCGTCATCTTAGCGAGGAAGTGTGCTGTGCTGACGTTTTCCCGCATCGGAGCCAGCGAAAGAATCCAGAGGTTGGCAACGATGGCCGTTAGGAGAATTGGGATGATTCGAATTTGCCGAGCAGCGATAAAACCAACCGGTTTGCCACGCCGCATCAGTGACATGCTGTTTTCATAGCTACTGAGGATGAAAAACATTTCGATACCATAGGCACCGTCGCGTTAAACGAACCCAAGCGGTGACAAGTAGCCAAATTTCACGGAATCAACATGCGTCTGGTAACACCAGATTGATCGCGGCGAGAGCCCGCAACGCATCCAACTCAAGGATACGGCGGTTGGGCAGTAACGCTGGCTCGCTTGCTCGATTGGATCATCATCGAGGCGTTCGTTTTCTTGGACAGGTTGGCAGAAGTCGCTCGGTCGAAGCGGCGTCTGGCACCAAAAACGGTTTAAGAAGCCAATCGGATTGGAATCTTCTTGATCTCGGACGCCTCCACAAGTTCACGAAAACGTTTCACGACCAGTTGAGCCTTCAATTGCGAACCCAGTCGCCAAGTGCGACGGCGATGACAAACGATGTTTTGGGGGCCTGTTATGAGGAGCCCACAGCACGTTTGAAAGGAAAGTCTTCAATGGC
>JAYZAR010000408.1:0-18890 GCA_036339635.1 Planctomycetota bacterium
CAGTTCGTCTCGCTCGAGCCAGATCCAAAACTTTGTGAACAATTTCGGCAGCGGCAAAAGTGCGGACTCATTCCAACAAAATGCGAACTCATTGAGGGAACACTGCGAGAATGCGATCCGAACAAGAAATTCGACACGATTCTTTATCTGGACGTATTGGAACACATTGAGAAAGATGCCGCGGAAGTAAGCCTCGCAATCGAACGCCTGCGACCCCAAGGCTGCCTTGTTGTTCTTTGCCCAGCGCATCACTGGCTTCACTCACCATTTGACGATGCCATCGGTCACTACCGTCGCTACGACAAACTGATGTATCGAAAATTATCGACGTACAAACCGCTACGAATCGAGTATTTGGACAGCATCGGCTTGTTGGCTTCACTCGCGAACAGGATGTTCTTGAAACAGCCTTACCCAAGTGAAAAACAAATCCGCTTATGGGATCGTGTTTTCGTCACTTTATCGAAGGCGATTGACCCGATTAGCTTTTATCGTTTTGGCAAATCAGTCATCGGAGTTTGGCGAGTTTAGAGACATCCGAATCAAGCTGCTCCAGGACGAATCCGCACAGAAAGACGTATAGTTAAGAATCTGGTCAACATCAATTCAATGGATCGAATCCCAGATCGAAAGCAGCCGCGACAGCGGCATTGGTCAACTTTCCAGCATGGATGTTGATCGCCTCTCGCAACGGCCCTTTTTCTGCGATCGCTTCATCGATTCCCATCGCCGCCAAGCGAATAATCCAAGAAAGTGTGGCGTTACACAACGCAAAGGTACTGGTTCGTCCAACTGCACCTGGCATATTCGCGACACAATAATGAACCACATCATCAATGACATAGGTGGGCTGACTGTGCGTCGTGGGACGACTGGTTTCAACGCAACCACCTTGGTCAACTGCCACATCGATCACGACACTACCGTGCTTCATACGCTTGAGATCCTCAGCACGAACAAGCTGCGGTGCCTTGGCTCCCGGAATCAAAACCGAACCGATAACTAGGTCCGCTCGCTCCAGCTGCTCCAGCACCGTATGACGATCGCTATAGAGCATATTCACGTTCGCGGGCATTACATCATCGAGATATCTCAGCCGATCAAGGTCGACATCCAAGATCGCAACATCGGCCTGGAATCCTGCCGCTATTCGGGCTGCATTCGCCCCGACAATACCACCTCCCAAAACGGTGATATGAGCCGGCGCGACTCCCGGAACGCCACCCAACAAAATCCCACGTCCCATCTGGGGGCGTTCAAGATACTTAGCGCCTTCCTGAACGCTCATCCGACCGGCCACCTCACTCATCGGTGTAAGCAATGGTAAGCGACCTTTCGCATCTCGCAAAGTCTCGTACGCGATGCAGGTAGCCCCCGACTCCCGCATCGCAACTGTCAACTCATAGCTGGCCGCAAAATGAAAATAGGTAAAGACCATTTGCCCACGACGAATCTTGGCGTACTCATCTGGCTGCGGCTCCTTGACCTTCACAATCAGATCAGCTTGCGAAAACACATCCTCGCTGTTGCCCACCAATTCCGCGCCGGCTCGCTTGTAGTCGTCATTCGGCAACCCCGATCCCATCCCGGCATTGGACTGCACGATCACCCGATGTCCACGGGCAACAAGCTCTTCAACACCGACGGGCAACAAGGCAACCCGGTACTCATCGGTTTTTACTTCGGTCGGCACACCAATGATCATGCGGACTCCTCTTTAAACTGGATTAGGAAGCAATACTTCCATAGGACGAGATTCGCTTGACAGCTGCTCTAACGATTGCGTTAACCGATCTTTCAGTAGCGTCAGCAACGGATCAACTTGGCCACGTGGAGCCTTCTCCGCAGAAACAGCAATGGGTTCATCAAATTTGATCACCGCTTTTAACGGGACAGAAGCATCTGCTTCACCAAAAAAAGTTTCCTGCATTCGCTGAATTGTTTCCACAATCCGTGTGTCAGTCACCTGCTTTGGCTGCAGGTAACAATCGGGATAAGAAAGTAGGTCTTGGGCCAATTCGGCTGCGACGGAATCGTATCGTAAACGTTTTTTTTCTGCGGAATCGACCTCGGTGGAAAAATACTGACTGATTATTTCAGTCCGAATGGCGCGAACACGATTACGCACTTCACCAGACTTACTATTTGAAAAAACCCGTTCTTCAACTTGCGTCAGCAGAAATTCAATGAGCTGATCTCGCCGTACCGAAAGATCACCACTTTTGACTTTACGAAAATATTCGATTTCTCGCAGCGAAAGTAGTGCCTCTGCCAAGTGAACCGTCCGTTCCCAGATTCCCTCGTCCAAAGGTTTAAGCCAGCCAAGACGCTGCTCAATTCGGCTTAATTGCTCATCTGCCCAGCCACGCATGTCCGAAACGCACAAATATTTGATGGCGACGGGAATCATAACGACGCGACCGCCGTTCTTTTTCTTTCGTCTTCTGGCGGCCGAACGGGCAATAAAGGAGACGCCGTCGAGCAAAGGCTTCAACACATCGTTCGTTCGATTTGTCGTGCCTTCGGGAAACACAATCAATGGTCTTTCCGCATCGGCCAACGCACTAATCGCAGTATCAAGCGACTGCCGATCAACGGCTTCTCGATTGATGCTGAAAGCCCCCATTTTCCTTAACGCAAATGAATCGAACCCACTTTTGTTGAACAAATGCCATGAGGCCATTGCATAAACATGCGTCTTCACCTCGCGGGCCGGCCAGCCAAGGACGAGTGGATCTGCGTACCGGCAATGATTAGGCGTCAGCAAAATCCCATCACCACGAGCGAGTGCGTCGCCAAAGTGATCCAAACCTCGACACTCATAATCAACGACACCTTCCTTGCGGCGTAAGTATCGATCGACAAGACGCAAGTACTGGATAGCAGAGGGCCACCCATTCCCACGATGTGGCGGAACAAACTCGTAGGGCTGATCGAAGACAAGGCTCATACCAGAATCCGAGTGAGCAAGGTTTGCTGCGACCGCATCAAATCAACCAGTGACTCGCGCCACAAAGAAACCAATTGCCAATGCCACGATGACCAAAGTAGTCACGAGTGCAGTAGTGAGCAGCGGATCCAAGCCTCGACTCTGATTGAATCGTGATCCACCGCTACTAGCTCGCTGAGACCGGACAATGTCAGAATCCTCCCCGAGCCGGACACTCGATGGGCCGCCCGTTGCTGCCTCGCCCGGTGGAACCGCGTCGAGCGTTCGTGCCACCGCTCGCGAATTTGATCGATAACCCGATTCAACTTGGAGATCGATAAAACTGCCATCGATCAGGTCAGGTCGTGGTTGCACATCAACAAGCCGCCCGCTGTCGCTGGGTGAGATACCTTGACCACGAATCAATTCCTTCCGCGCGCTAGCAAGCGTGTCGTCATTCTTGTTTGTGAGCGTATCACCTTGACGATCACCTGAACGCCGCGGGCTTTCGAGAGAGATGGACGAAGAAAATTCGTCATCGTCGTCATCCGGCGCGGCGCCCAGCCCGGCAGTAACTTTTGCCCCCTTGGGAACCGCTGCCGAAAATCTCTCAAGTACCTCGGCAACATCAGCCGCAGCTTGATACCGATACCTGGGATCCTTCTGGATCATCTTTATGCAGATACCTTCTAATTCTCCCGGGCAATCTGGTTGCAGTTCACGGATCGGCCGTGGCATCTCCGTTTGGTGCTTTGCAATCCTTTGAGCTAATGTCCCGTCACTAAATGGCGGCTTTCCAGTAAGCAAAAAATAGAGAGTGCAACCTAGCCCGTAAATGTCGGCACGATGATCAACACCATGACTATTAAGAGCTTGCTCGGGAGCCAAGTAGTCGGCTGTTCCAAGCACATTTTCGTTGTTGGCAACTGTCAGAGATTCCTGATCACCGACAGTCACCAAAGCCAATCCCATATCGAGCAGACGAACGGTACCGTCACTGTCGATTAACAAGTTGGCTGGTTTGACGTCGCGATGAATGACACCTTTTGAGTGAGCGTGCTCTAAACCTCTGGCGGCTTGGGCAATCAGTCCGGCTGCAGTCGAAGGATCGATCGCACCATCCCGTTTGACCAACTGCTGCATATCGCTTCCATCTACATACTGCATCACGATGTAGTGGACGTCACCTTCATTATCGATGTCGTAGGCCAACACAATGTTGGGGTGATTGAGTGAAGCGATCGCTTTGGCTTCCAACTGGAACCGCGCCAAGTAGGTCGCATCCTTTACCCGACTCTTGGGGAGCACCTTGATCGCACGTTGATCCCCCATGCGACTATGCTCAGCGAGGTACACACTGCTCATCCCACCGGTGCCAATATGACCAAGCAGTTTGTACTTGCCAAGAAAGAACCCCTTGTATTTGCCATCTAATAATTTCTCAACGTGCCACTGCGTCAGCAGGTTTCGCTTGACAAATATTTCGGCAAACTTCTTGGGATTGTCAGGGAGCGATCCCCCTAGCTTGTTGCGAACCTTTTCCACCAAATGATCTAGAGCTTTAGCATCCACCAAGCCACATTTAGTGACACACTCGAGGAATCGTTCCGATGTGACCTGTTGCGACATGGGCTGCCGGCCGTGACCCCATGGAGGAAGTGGGAGGGATGTGAGAAGATGAATGATGTGTGAGGGTAAATTCTACGACTCAAAATAGCTTCGCTTGTCCGAACGATGCTCGATTTTGCACCTCGCCGTATGGTAATCGTAATCGATAACGATTGCGATGTGTAAGCAAGCAAGCGAAGTCATCGGACGTGTCAGTTAGGGAGTTTTGCGAAAATCCGGTTTTAGCTGAAAATGACGGAAATTGTCGAGCACGGCGAGATCGAGGATATGAAGTTCGATTGTAGTTCATCCACCCTGGGAATCTTGACAAAATTCTGGGAACCCGGGCGAGTTAAAACCCGCCTGGGAGCCTCGATCGGAATGCCACGCGCCGCAGCAATCCACAAGCTATTTGTCACCCATCTCTGTAAACAGCTTGCGGCTTGCGGTAACCACCGTGAGATTTGCCTCGATCCACCGGAAAAGGTGGCCGCGTTCCAACAGACGCTGGAAACCCTCGGCCTTGAAGCAATTTGGCAAGTTACGCAGCAGCATACAGGCTCACTCGGATCACGAATGCAGCATTGGTTTAAACAAAAATTAGCCAATCACCCCGACAATACAGCCATCCTGATCGGTAGTGACTGCACAAACCTTGGTATCGCAGAAATCGAAACAGCGATTCGGCTGCTTCGATGCCATGAGGTCGTGCTAGCTCCGGCAATCGACGGAGGCTACACCCTCATCGGGCTGAAGGGACCGTGGCGGTCCGGCACGAAAGGACACAACGTTCTCTTCAAAGGCATTCCCTGGAGCACCGAGAGCGTGCTCAGAATCACGCGAGAAAGGATTCGAGAAGCAGGCTTCTCATGGGCGGAGTTGCCAACCATGGCCGATGTCGACAATCGTGAAGATCTCGATCATCTACGACGCCAATTAATGTCAAACGACCAATATCAGCTGCTCAACGGACTCAACCACATTTTGGCGGATGGCGAGACGGAGATGGCAAAAGAATGACGAAGCAACGAAAAATAAATATTATTGGTGGCGGCATCATCGGCCTAAGTCTCGGTTGGGAACTTAGCCAACGCGGACTCCATGTCACGATCATTCAGAGGGACACGGCAAAGCAAACAACCTCTTGGACTGCTGGCGGAATACTTCCAGCCGCGAATCTGGCTCACGCGATTGACCCGCTCGATCAACTGCGAGGCTTCAGCCACGAGCTTTATCAAGACTGGGTTTCCCGGCTAGAATCGGCCACGCAAATTGACTGCGGTTTTCGGCGGTGCGGCGGCTGGTATTTAGCGAACACTCCGGGTGAAAGAGCATCGATGATTGGGATGACTCGTTACTGGGATGAACTGGGTATCTCCTGCGAAGCTGTTGCGATTTCAGAACTGGCTGTCCAAGAACCACGCCTCCAAGATTGGATCGAATCGCAGTCATCTACATCCGCATGGTGGGTCGCTGACGAGTGGCAGGTCCGCCCCCCTCGACTGCTACGGGCGCTACGAATGGCTTGCCAATCGACAGGCGTCCAATTCGTGGATAACACAAGTGTCCGCCAGATCGAAACAACTAACAGCGGACCTCGTTATCGGATTGGCGACGACTGGCACCATTGTGATGATTTAATACTTTGTGCTGGCGCTTGGTCAGGCGAAGTCGGCGAATCACTAGGACTGCGGCACAGTATCATTCCAGTCCGTGGTCAGGTCCTGCTACTAAAAACTGAGAAGCCTGAGTTTAAATCGATCATCAATGTCGGCCACCGCTATCTTATCCCACGCGATGATGGCCATGTCCTCGTCGGATCTTGCGAAGAAGAAACAGGGTTCGAAACTGGAACAACCCCCAAGATGCTCGAAACCTTTAGTCAGTTTGCTGAAAACCTCATTCCGTCCCTTCGAAATGCAGAACGTGTTGCAGCTTGGTCAGGAATTCGACCGATGACTTTTGATGGGTTTCCAATGATTGGACGGGTGCCAGAGCACCCCAAATTGTTTGTCGCTGCTGGCCACTTCCGCAGCGGCTGGCATTTAGCGCCTGCGACCGCCAAATGCATGGCAGCATTGGTCCTCGGTGATTCACCGGCCGTATCGCTGGACGCGTTCAACATCGGATCAAAACAAATCAAACCAGAGCACCACGCTTCATCTTGACTCAATGAATCAAAATCATCACCGCAAAGAGGAAGCATTTACTCTCGATCCACCTGGCACCATCGTCGTGGTGGGGGCGGGAATACTCGGTATCGAAGCTGGCCTATACGGGCGTTTCTTAGGTTACAACGTTCAGATTTTAGAAATGGAACAAATTGGTTCAAACCTATTAAGACGGTCCTCCGAGGTTCTTCCAGCAATGCCAACCCGTCTTTTATCTTCGCTATCAGAATCAGCTCTACAGGCCCAAAGCGGGGCAGTAGTTTCAACGACACCTCCAATCAACCTGGGTGGATGGGTCGAGCAAGTACTCAAACCATTGGGCGACGTCGATTTGTTGCGTGAAAGGGTCCAGCTAGAAACTCGCGTTACGGCAATCCGGCAAATTCCCGTCGAGGCGGATGCAGAAGAGGAGATCCCAGCTGATTTTGAATTGATCATTGAGAAATCGCCTGGGAGCAGCCAACAGCTAACTGCCGAAACCCAAATAGTGACCGCTGAAGCCGTGATCCTGGCGGTTGGCGGTCACAACTCCAATATCCAACTAGGATTCACTTGCCCCACCCCCTACTTCTTTTTGATCGGGGAAAATCCCACCGACGATTGGGAAAATGACCTACGAACTGGCCTACGAGAAATTACACGCATCTATGCCGAATTGGGGGATCGAGCCACTTTAGATCTGTATCGTCCACGCCGCTTATGATCCAGATCTACCGATTCTTCCGACGATGCCGCTCAGCATGGTCAGCGAAGGACACGTTTCTTTTTCACCACGGTCGTCTCCCCGTCACAACGTGTTCTAACTTTCAAGGGTGAGTTTCACCGTTGCGACTGCGGCGGCAAAGTAACTACCAAGAATACACGCCACTTTTCGCGTGAGAATGCCCGGGGAATCCAATGATCAAGTTGACTCGACTCGACGCTGAGCCATTTGTGCTCAACGCTGATTTGATCCGATATGTGGAACGTCGCCCAGATACCTTCATTACATTGACCAATGGTGATCGGATCGTGGTGGCAGAATCGATGGATGAAGTGATTAGAAGAGCTGTCGAATACCAGCAACAAAAGCACTTCATGCCGATACCGCACAGCTCACCCGTGCAGCACGACGAAACGATCTCATCCACCGCAACCTGATTCTGCAAATAGTGACAATGGATATTGCAAGCATCATTGGGTTGATTCTCGCTGTCGGCCTCATCCTCTCGTCCATCGCGTTAGGAAATGCACCGTTCACCGCGTTTATCGACATTCCCTCCATTCTGGTCGTGCTGGGGGGCGCCGGCGCTGCCGCGCTGATCTGCTTCCCGCTTGGAAGCATGCTCAAAACGCCTGTCGTCGCTTTGAAAGTGCTGCTCAACAAGAGCGAAGATCGACTGTCACTCATTCAACAGATTGTCGATCTTGCTGAAACAGCTCGACGAGATGGACTGTTGGCATTGGAAACCCGAGTCAGTGAAATCGAAAATCCACTTGTTCGAACAGGTATTCAAATGGCGGTCGACGGGAGCACACCAGAGGTCGTCGAAGAAGTTCTCCGTACGGAAGTTGAAGCAATCTCAAACCGACACCGTGAGGGCAAGAGCATCATGGATCAACTCGGCCGCTTCGCACCTGCTTATGGCATGATCGGCACACTGATGGGACTGATCATGATGCTGCAAGACATGAGCGATCCATCAGGAATTGGGGCCGGAATGGCTGTCGCTTTGATCACAACCTTGTATGGTGCCATCGTCGCCAATGTATTCTTCAGTCCGTTTGCGGAAAAACTTGGCTTCCTGAGTCGCAACGAAATGATCAGCCTCGAAATTGCAATCCGTGGCGTGATGGCAATCCAATCTGGGGAAAGCCCGCGAGCAATCGACCAAAAATTAAAAACATTCCTACCGCTCAAACAACGAGAGGCGGAATAAGCATGGGCGATGAAGTCGAAGATGAGATTGGAATCCCAGATTGGGTAGTAACGTTTGGTGACATGATGAGCCTGTTGCTCACATTTTTCATCATGCTTGTTTCGTTGAGCGAGATTAAGGAAGAGGAAACGTACCAGGCATTGGTCAATTCACTTCAACGTCAGTTCGGCTATGCGAAGACGCTCGACGCATTAGCACCGGGTGAAGCACGTCCGCGCACCTCCGCATTCAAGGTTTTAGCGACCACTGGCAGGGCAAAAAGAAAGGACACCGCAAGGGGTGGTGTTCCAGAAAAATCACCGACCGGCGAGGAGCCACGTGTCAGAATTATCCGACCAGGACAAACCACTGCAATTGGTTCGGTCGTGTTCTTTGAGGTTGGTGCTGATGAGATCGGCCCAACGGCTGATGCCGTGATTAAGAATGTGGCTGAGCAGCTTCGCGGAAAACCACAGAAAATTGAAGTTCGCGGACACGTATCCGCTGAAATCGCAGCACGGATGGAGGGGACCGAGGAAGCAATCATGCTCGGTTTCCGTAGAGCCGCCGCGGTTCGCCGATTGTTAGTCGAAAGAGAAGGGATCAATCCAGATCGTTTTCGAATTTCGTCCGCAGCTGACAGTGAGCCAATGAGCAGTGCAGTTCGCAGCAGCGCAATCGCAAGAAATCCACGGGTCGAAGTCTTCCTGCTGGACGAAACCGTCGAAAATCTCCAAGGTTCGACAGATGATCGAAAAGCTGTGAAGGTAAAACTGAATGATGCTTAAAAAGGAAAGCCCTGATGGCAGATGAAACCGAAAACCAAGAAAATGAAACATCCGATGAGGTACCTGCCCCGCCTACCAGTGGCGGTGGACGAACACTCATGCTTGTATTCGTTTCTGTCGTTGTCCTGCTCGAAACCGGTATGTTCTTCTTTTTGGTCCCCAGCGCTGATGAAGTCAGTGCATTGGCCGAGGCGAGGCTCATCAGTTCAGTCCAACAGAAGGAGGTTACCAACGCCGAGCGGGCCCTCGATGAAGATTTGGTCAAAGAGTTTAACTTGGGGATGTATGGTGAAACGTTCAGTCCAAACCATACCGAAAGGGTTTACCGCGTTGAGCTTGACCTATTCGGCACGTGCCGCCAAAAGAACCTGACCCAGATGGAGTCGGAATTTAGCGAAAAACAAGGAAGACTCAGGCATGAAATCCGAATGATAATCCGCAATAGCGACCTTAGTGAACTCGAAGAAAATAATTTGGGCTTGCTGCAACGACGCATTTTAAGGACATGTAATCACCTGTTGGAGGACGCTCTGCTGCTCAGCATCGGCTTTAAGAGTTACGAACTGGCCGAGCAGTAGGATTTCAGTCGACGCGGGAAACACCGCGTGAAACTTCGGCGGAGCGGATCGGGAGAGATAAACCGGCCCCCCTGCAAAGACACGGGCGGGTTAGACGACGCTGACAATTCAAATGTCCAGGGAAGGGAGATCGAAGTGGCTGAACCAACAGACGAACCGACTCAAGGCCCTCAGTCCAAAGATGGCATGTCGTCGATGGCCGACCGAGAGAGTCAGGAAACGGCCACGGCCGAAGCAACAACCGTGGAGCTAGCCCCTGCCAGTTCAGACCTAAACCAGGGAGCGGCGGGAGCATCCACCTCGGAAAACTCCGAATTCGCTTCAGAAAAAATTGAGAAGCTGCTCGATGAGGCGACAGAGTCTCTGGAACAGGCAGCTGGTGAGTCGGTCTCCACTCATGCTGCGGAGGCGTTCAGCCTGAGTGACCTAACCGTGGATGCCGAATCAGATGGCAAGCAATCCATCGACTTACTCGGTGAAGTTGAAATGGATCTGCGGATCGAACTGGGGCGTACCGAAATGCGCCTCGAAGAGGTGCTACAACTCCGAAATGGATCAGTTGTCGCCCTGGATAAACTGGCGGGGGATCCAGTCGACGTATTCGTCAATGGACGATTGATCGCACGTGGCGAAGTTTTGGTCATGAATGACAATTTTTGCATTCGAGTCACCGAACTGGTGGGTGCCTGAAGAATGAGATACTGGAGCGACAACATGAATCGGATCGCCATTAGCGCGCTTGTCGTGATTGGCCTGATGCTAAAGACCGACAAGTTATCAGCACAGCAGGTAACGATAGCTTCGCCCGAGGCAAGTGTCCTCCACAGGTCCTACGTGTCGGTTGCTCCCAACGAAACCCCAATTGGGCAACCTGAAGCAAACACGATCTCGGGCAACTTTCCTTCGCTCAGCCCTCAATCTGCTTCCCAACAGGAGAAAAACAAACCTCCAAGCGACGGTTCCACCCCGTTCTCTGGGTCTCTTATCACAGTCGGTTCAAGCTTGGCGGTCGTATTAGGACACTTCGCCGCCTTGGTTTGGGTCACACGACGATTCGCAGCACGTTCCATGCCGCAAGGTGGTATTCCAACGGAGGTGATGCAGGCATTGGGGAGTTCGCCGATTGATGCGCGGACCCACCTGACACTAGTACGCTGTGGAAATCGAATCCTGATCCTTGCCCAGTCAGCGACGGGGGTTCAGCCAATCTCAGAAATCAGCGATCCGAATGAAGTGCGACAATTGACAGCCCTTTGTCTCAGCGACTCAAAAAAAGAATTTGCCTCGACACTACAGGCGATCGAGAAAGAACAGACCGCCACTACCTATGTTGGTGGAGCAAGCGAGACGCCTCCCCGGCGATCGCCAGGACGTCTTTTCACAACTGCCTGACTGCCGAATAGTGCGCCTCGCGTCTCGCCCGTCGAAACCCCAGATTTGGGAACGACTTTAAATCAGTACGACTAGAAGTCGTTCTCTTTAACCAAGCAACTCGATTGCCGCATTCCAAAGCTAGGAATCGGTCTCGCCCATTGGTTGGAAACAATCCCGCAACGGTAGTCCCAGTCCGCGCGCACATCAGGCCATTGATCAGAATCTCGTTGTCACGCCGCCAAGCCAAGTCCGTGTCGTATAGCTGCAACAAACTCGATCACCGAGGCGGGCAAGATAGCGACGTCAGAGCGTAATAACGGACATGCCATCAGATCTTGGAAGCTTGGTTTCGGATCTGCAAAACGTGCCGACACAATCGAACGCAGATGCCGCCACGGCGGTCACGCTAAGATCCGTCAACCATCGGCCAAGTGAATGCACAACGTAATCCATGGCATGATCGTGGCAACGGCCACCCCGCAAAATCGCCACACGTGCACGACGCATGCCGGCCACGACCCGCATGATGATCACTTGCCGCACATCACGATCGCTGCAGTGTAACCATTACTCTCTCAGCCATGGTGGTCCGGCATTTTTCGGGGCAACACAAGTGTGAGAGCGAGTACCAAACGCTGCGTGAGAATCAATCCCATCTCAGGAATCAGGGGTGTTTGCTTCATTCCTGCTCAAGCATACCAAATCTGGTGATCGGGCACTCTTAAGTCTTTGATAAATCAACGCAGACATCAGTCTGCAACAGTATTCAGACCAACGCAAAATCTCACCACTTCCCCCGTCGAATTTCGCGCGAGGATTTATAGCAGCTAAGCTTTAGGATTCCACCAGCCTCAAAAATCGATGAAAACACAACGCCAAATGATCTCGCCGGTTTTTTAGTAGCGCCTACCCAACCCTTCATCTATCGAACCTCTATTTTCTAAACTGGGCTAGCTGACCAGATCGATCCATCCGCCAAGGGAACGGGTCCCAGCTAGTCAACTCACAAAAAAATCGATATGACTGGATGATCCGAACCCTAACTCTGGCGAGATTGTGTCGACAGCTTCCGATCCCGAAATCCCTTCAACCCATCATCATGGGCTCAGATGGCGAATGTCGCTGTGGTGGACGATCCTGCAAACGGCACTGGAGGAACGTCTTGTTTACCGCGGAGATTTCGCACTGGGTACGCTGATGCGTTTTCTACCCATCATCACCCAGATTTTCTTGTGGTATGCGATTTTTGATTCGATCGGAACTGTCGAGGCAAAACCGGGGTCGAACATCAAAGCGGTTCAGATCGGTGGTTTTGGGTTTCGCGAAATGGTTGCCTATTACTTGGTCACCATGATCGCTAGGGCGTTTTCCAGCATGCCGGGACTGGCATCGGGAATCGCTCTACAAATACGCGATGGCGAAATCAAACGATACTTGATCCAACCGATCGATCTGATTGGATTTCTGCTGCTCAACCGGATCGCGCACAAATTGGCCTATTACGCTGTCGCAATCGCTCCCTTCGCGTTTGTGTTCTTTCTCTGCCGTCATTATTTTGTCGACGGCTGGCCGCCCCCTCACGTGCTGGTTGCCTTTACCGCTTCACTGGTGATGGGATTCCTGATTGGATTCTTCTTGGAAGCTGCGATCGGAATGATCGGATTCTGGTTCTTGGAAGTTTCGTCGCTTCTGTTTGTCTATATGTTATTCAGCTTTTTCTTGTCCGGTCACATGTTTCCACTGTCTCTTTTGCCGGACGGCATTGAAACCTTCGTCAGCTTCCTCCCCTTTAAATACTTGGCTTATTTCCCCGCTGCAATTTTCTTGGGCAAGATCCCTGCAGAGGACTTGCCACTTGAAATGACAGTTGAGGCACTGTGGCTGGCCTTCTTCATCATTGTGTGTCGAGTCGCCTACGCGAGGGGCATTCATCGATACAGTGGTTACGGAGGCTAGTAATGAGTGCCACATCAACCGAATCAGCACGACCAAATTACTGGAAGGTCTTTCTGACATTCGCCCGAAATAGCCTAGTACGGGACATGACATTCCGGGTCAACTTTCTCCTGCAATGCATAAGCAGTGTCGGGTGGACCTTAATGAATATTGGTTTTTATCTGATCATCTTTCAATACGCCGACACCATCGGGGAAGGAAGCGGTTGGGACCGTGATCGTTTTTTCTTGTTCATTGCAACAACTTGGTTCATTAACAGCCTCGTACAAGCGTTCTTCATGCCCAATGCACAGGAATTCAGCGAGTTGATCCGCACGGGCGGCCTAGACTTTGCCCTTTTGAAGCCGATCGACACACAATTTTTGATCTCCTTTCGACGTATTGAGTGGAGTGCACTTTCAAATTTCCTCGCTGGAATAGTCATAGCCAGCATCTCCCTGCACAGCCTGGCGACGCGGGAAATCGACCCCATGATTCCGTCATTCAGCTCGATTGTGCTGTATCTGGCTTTCGTCGCTTGCGGTGTAACAATCATGTACAGCCTGATGATTTGCCTAAGTGCCACGAGCATTTGGCTCGGCCGCAACCAGACGCTATACAACTTCTGGTTCTACATCACCAACTTCAGTCGTTATCCGATGGAAATCTACAATCGCGGGCTCGGCAAACCACTTTATGGCTTTTTCACGTTTGTGATTCCGGTCTTACTTGTCGTCAATGTACCTGCCCGCCTAATTGCGAAACCGATAAATCCGCGAACATGGGAAGAGTGGATGTTGGTTTGCTGGGCGTTCGTTGCGACGGGCCTGAGTGTTTGCGTTAGCCGCTGGGTATTTGGCCGCGCGTTATCCAGCTATCGAAGTGCCAGTTCTTGATCGTTTTGATACATCGATGGTGCAATGCTGCTGATCCGGCCACAATGCATCAAACTGCTCTTCCGTGCCATGCAGAGGTTTTCCAATGTTAGCAAGCGTTCCCCGAAGTCTTTTTTCCCTTGTGGTTTGCAGTCTTTGGTTGCCTAGTGTTGATGCGCTACAGCCCAACGAGGCTAAAACATCGGAACTCGTCCAGAACAGAACTCAGAGCCCAAATCTAAAAATAAACCAGGACAAAAAACTGCAAGCGACGATTCTCCCCCTCATTGAATCGCATCGCGGTGATGTCGCAGTGGCAGTGCGGCACCTCAAGACAGGTGAATCCTTTACTCACCAAGCAGATCAAATCATGCCAACGGCAAGTTTAATCAAGTTGCCATTGCTTGTTGCTGTTTATCAATTCGAACAGCGGGGACAGCTCGACCTAGGAAAAAGGATCCCGTTCCGTGCAGAAGACCCCGTACCAGGAGCAGGGATTCTGCGTGATCATTTTTCGGTGGGTGCTGTATTGCCATTGCGTGACTACATCCGATTGATGATTCGATATTCGGATAACACCGCGACGAACATCGTCATCGACCAACTCGGTCTACCAGTCACGACACAGCAAATGAACCTACTAGGGCTTGCAAATACAAGACTTCATTCGAAGGTCTATCGTGGTAAGACCTCGATCGACCCAACTCGAAGCAGGAAGTTTGGTTTAGGAAGCACAACAGCATCTGAGATGGTGCAACTTTTGGCGATGCTCCAGAACGGCAAACTTGGAAATCCGAAAGCAACTAACGAAATATTGGATCACTTGGTAGCGTGCGAGGATCAATCAATGCTCGCCCGTTTCTTCGATCCAACAATCAAAATCGCCCATAAGACAGGTGCGGTGTCCAACTGCCGAACGGATGCCGGCATACTGTTCACAGCATCAGGACCAGTTGCTATTTGCGTGCTTACAAACGAAAACGAGGATCGGCGTTGGACAAATGACAATGCAGCGGAAATTCTGTGTGGAAAGATTGGCTTAGCCGTCCTCGAGCGATTCGGCGCCGAGAACCAAGACAAACCGCTGCAATTCGGTGCGACGGGTCGCCTGGTCGAATCGCTCCAGCGCACACTAAATGCCAGGCTGAAACCGACTCCAGGCTTGGCGATTGATGGTGACTTTGGCCCGGCAACGCAAACTGCAGTCAAGCGTTTCCAACAAGCAAATTCACTGTCCCAGACAGGGATCATGACTTTAGAAACATGGAAGTCACTGGGAACTCTAATAGAACAAGACGATCCAATCCCGCCACCTGAGATGATCAACTCGGAAATTCATCCGACGACCCCGAGACCTGCGTTAAACGCTCCACCGGTAGTGACTTGCAAAGCGTGGGTGATTGGTGATCCGGAAGGCAACATTCTTTGGGAGCGAGCCAGTGGACAGAGGCTAGAGGCCGCTAGCACAACCAAAATCATGACTGCACACGTCGTGCTTAAGACAGCAAAGAGGAAACCTGAACTCTTGAACACAACGATTACCTTCTCAAAAAGAGCCGACGAGACCGTCGGCTCAACCTCGGGTATTAGAAAAGGCGAGAACATCGAAATTGGAACACTCTTATACGGACTTTTGCTACCGTCAGGAAATGATGCGGCGACCGCTTTGGCCGAACACGTTGGAAAATTTTTCGTGGAATCGCCCGAACAGGATCCCGTAGATAGGTTTGTGCTTGAAATGAATCGTGAAGCAAAACGACTCGGATTGAAAACCGCTTACTACACAAATCCACATGGCCTTTCAAATCCAGAACACTTGATCTCTGCCGCCGATTTATATCGACTAAGTGCCGTTACGATGAAGAACCCACTGTTTCGAAAAATTGTGGCAACTCGGCAGTTCGGTTGCCAAGTCAAGAGCTCGTCTGGTTACGCAAGAAACTTGCGCTGGAAAAACACCAATCAGCTTTTAGACTTCGAGGGTTATCAAGGCATCAAAACGGGGACGACAAGCGCCGCCGGCGCTTGCTTGGTTTCCATGGGAAGCTACGCAGAAAAACAAATGATCATTGTGGTTCTTGGTGCTCAGTCCTCTGCGGCCCGCTACGCAGATACCAGAAACCTTTTTCGCTGGGCATGGAGCCAAAAATTTCCGCAACCTGAGGGATGGCAACCATGAGATCCATGCGAAAAAATGTTGCCAATGATACATGTCTTGCGACGAACGCAATCAAGAGTGAACAGATCACGCTAAGATTTCAACAGGGCCATTCCGACGCCAAAACAGATGACCAAGCCACTGACAGTGAGGCAAGTTTTCGTGCCAAAGACGTAACACGGCCGGCGTCTGCGTTGCTCCTTTACGATTCACTCTGCAGTCTCCTTGCGGGGCCGTTTTTTCCAATCGCGTTCGTGCTACTCTCCTCTAAATATTGCACACTTCGCTACCGCTTTGCCGACAGCGGAATCCCAATGCAATGGGAGTTTTGTTTCGGCGAAAACTTTATTTAACTTACCGTCGCATTCAAGATCTCCGCCTAACTCGCAACATCATCCAACGGTGGATGGGCGTGGCAACGCTTGCCGTTCAGCCAGCTTCAGGAAACGCTACCCCAGAAATGAGCATCGAGGGTATTCTTCAGGCAAAGAAACTTCGCGATCACCTTTATGGAAAGATGCGAGGCTCACATGGCTACTCTCAAATAGGGCCCGACAAAACCTCCAATGACGATCTCGCGTTGGAATTACTGACTGATATTCGAGACAATCTGCATCAACTTGTTGAAACAGGAAATCGCCATGAGCAATGATCCACAACCTTGCCGACCCTGGGTCTATGAGGGTATCTGGGGACTATTGGGCAAGCTGATTTGCGTCCCGCACGATGCGTCCCATCTACCTGCGATGGAACACGAAGAAATCGACTCAAGAAAACCTGCGGCCGGATTCCTTTGGTATCTAAAGTTCGAATGGTCGATTGCGATGGTATTCCTATTTATGCTTGCCGCCGGTGGCACACTCGCCATTCTCATTCTCGCCACGAATGAACACGTTGGTTTTTTGATACTCGCCGTCCCGCTCTGGCTCGTGTTTTTTGGGCTAGCGTTTGTCGGATATTTGGCCATCTACCTGCGACATGACACGACCTGGTATGTGTTCAGTGACCGCAGCATGCGGCAACACCGGGGTTTTTGGCTGATTCGTGAATCCACAATGACCTACTAGAACATGCAAAATGTAAAAGTCTCTCAAGGTTCCCTGCAGCGTTTTTTTGGGATTGCCAATGTGGTTGTGGAACCAGCAGGCGGCGGTCGCGCAACGCAAGAGGGTGCTCAAGGGATGCATGCCGGCTTGATCGAAGGCGTCTCGGATGCCGCTGACATCCGAGAAACAATCATGAGCAAAATCCGTGCCGCCAACACAAGTGGTCTTGGCGATGAGCAAGATGAAGCATCAATCCAAAACAATGGCAAGATGGCATAGACCGATGCTCAGTTCAACGTCTTATCCGAAATCCGGGAGCTACCGGCCCAACTCGGCCGCTGAGGGTATTTACCACGCAGACGGCTCAAGACAATCGTCTGATATGCAGCGTTGTGCTGAAGAGAAGAGATGCCAGACGACATTGAATCGATTGCGATGAATCCAGATCGATGCCAAGCCAAGACCGTTGGCTCAAACAATAACGCTAATTCGATTCATTAATTCGAAAACTGTTCAAACTGTCTCGCCATAGTTTCTCGTGGTGGCGCGTCACCCTTCGTTACACGAAAGCGGTACCGGTGTGTTACAGTTTCTCCCTCCGCGATTTCGAGCACTGTGAAGGGACCGAAACGACCGTAGTCACGATAGGCCGACCATCTTGCGCCAGGAGGATTTGATGGATGATTCATATGCTGTACTGTCCACATCTGATCATCGATACGGAAACTGCCTGCAACCCATGGCAGATCTCGGTCTTTCTTTGGATCAATCCCCTTCCCATGAAAGGTATAGGTGGCTGACTGATTCTCAGCCACTTTCTGTGACGGCCGGAATTGCACACCAGCATGTTCCGGATCCCCACCAAGCTTTAGGTCACCCTGCTTAGCGGTTAACGCGGTGGTGAAATCGATTAATGCATAGGAGTCTGACGATTCGATGACTTCGTAAGTTCTCTTTTCCTCGATCAACGTCTGCCCGTCGACTCCAACCCAGGCAATGATGCTGGTGATTGCTGCACCATCCTCGCTGGCCTGAGTGCTAAGAAATTCCTTATGTTTTTGCAGCGTGTTTCGAACGTGCCATAGGTCATGCAGCTTTCCGTCTTGCTCGATCCGATTCCAACCAACGAAAATACCACGGTGATGAGGAAACTTTCCGCCAGCACCCTTTGTGAGCGTCTCTTTGCCGCCAGGCCCAATCACGTGGGCAAAAACCTTGGCAGTATCAAAACTGCGTTCGGGGCTTGAGGTGTCACGTTCATACATATATCTCAGGATTGGATTTCCGAGCGGGTCGAGCACATCTGCATGCGTTCCTTCCTCGACGAGGACGCGGTAACTCCGGCCTTCATCCGCAAAACTAAATGAAGCCATGAAACAAAAAAAGCCGAAAGCGGAGGACAAATGATGTTGTGCCACAAAAAGTGCTCCTGGACGGAAGATAGGTTGAATTCACAATCGATCGCACCAAGAGCCATTGCTAGACCCTGAAACCAATAGCCAAATTGAACACGAAACAAGGATCAATATG
>JAYZAR010000409.1:0-4649 GCA_036339635.1 Planctomycetota bacterium
CTCGTTGATCAGATCGAGTTTGCAAATGTGATTATCGTCAACAAGATCGATTTGGTGACTCCCTTCGAGCTGGAGCAACTCGAGCAGGTCATTCGTCGGCTCAATACAAACGCGAAGATTCTGCATTCCCGCGAAAGCTGCGTTCCGCTGGAAGAAGTCATGGGAACTGGTCGTTTCGAAATAAGCGAGGCGGAATCAACCGCAGGTTGGCTAGAGGTCCCGCGTGGCCAGGAACAGACCGAGACCGAAGAGTACGGCATCAGCCATTTTGTTTATCGGCGTGACAGGCCATTCCACGCTCAGCGGCTTGCCGACACCATCAATGGGGGCTACGGAGAAGGCCAATCGATGGATGGCGTTTTGCGAAGCAAAGGCTTGATGTGGATCGCGTCTCGAAACGATTGGGCGTATGACTGGTCCCAGGCCGGTTGTTCGATCCGCATGGATCCTGCTGGCTTTTGGTGGGCGGCCGCGCCCGACGATCAGTGGCCTGATGACGAGGAATCGGTTGCCGAAATCGTGGCAAAGCTAACGGAGCCTCATGGTGACCGTCACCAAGAGTTGGTGTTCATCGGCCACGGCATGGATCAAGATCGCATCGTTCAATCCCTCGATCAGTGTTTGCTCACCGATGCGGAGTTCGCTCAAGGCCCCGAGGCGTGGGCAAGCTTTGATGACCCGTTTCCGGTAATTGAGCTGGAACTCGATGAAGATGAAACAGCGGAGCTATCGCATGAGTGATAAATCGTCAGTAATTGACTCCGTCTCGGAAAACGCCGCGCGGTCACCTTCTGAATTCAACTGGTCTGGCTGGAGTGATCTTGCCGGTATGGTCGCGTCGGTTGCGTGTGCGATTCACTGCGCCGCGATGCCGTTTGTGATCGCCTATTTACCCTCGCTGGGACTAAGCTTCTTGGCCGATGAAGCGTTTCACAAATGGATGGCAGTCGGCTGTTTCATTATCGCTTTGGCCGCTTTCGGCCCCGGACTTCGAAAGCATGGGCGATTCACTCCGATCATGATGGGCAGTGTTGGCTTGGTGATGATTTCGATCGCTGCCTTCGGGTATGCCGGCGAGTGCTGCGTGGCTTGTGAATCCGATGCAACGTCAGTCGGTTCGTCTGCTGCCAATGGTTCCGCCCTCGTGGCTTCGCCGGTCGATGCTGAAGGCTGCACCGACGCCTCGTGCCCCCATTGTGCCGATGAGAGTTCAGCGATTGGATCGGGGAATCGTTCGATCGCCTCCCTTTCACCGGTCACGATTTCTGCTCCTTTTTCAGCGTCGCTCGGGCTGTTCAGTCGTATCGCTCCATGGCTGACACCGATCGGTGGGATCATGTTAGTTGTCGCCCATCTAATCAATCGTCGTTTCGGATGTTTGTGCGGCTGCTGTGAAAAGGAACCAATTCCCGGGTTGAAATGATTCAAGCAAGGTGCAGGGTCACGGCATCAGTTAGGTAACTTCACGTCGTCCTTTGCGTCACTGGATTGGGCAAGCAGGGTGCTGCTGTGAACATCGCTTACCGAAAGTGATATCCCATCGTAGAAAGGTCCAAATTCGATATTCGCTCAGGAAGAAGGAAACTGTGAATCATGGCACCGTTACACCACGATCACGGAAACGGCAGTAAACCTTTCTCCAAGTTTGTTGCAAGATTTCGAGTCATTGAATTACGTGAGCCCAGAATTTCGAAGCTAAAGGATCCCCAGCATGCAAGACGACCGACATCCGGGAAAAACGAAATTGCGCGGTTTGATGGAGCCAATCCTCCTCGGCAACTGATCACGCAGTTTCGGCAAATTTTAGCGACAGCATCCGACGAACCGAGGAATCTTCGTCATGGCTGAGATGACACAAGCCCAACCCAAGCCTTCAGCGACAAGCCGTCGAACGCGTGCTGGCCAGGGATGGTGTATTCCACGCACTGCTCGCAGGTTTGGCGAAAAGTTAATGTCGCAACAACTTTGGTGCTGGGGTCGAGACGTGTTACATCCCGAGGGTAATCTGCTCATGCAGTTTGGGTTTGAGCGTCACCGAGACAATGATCCTGCTGAACGCTCGACATGCTATCGCTTGGACGAGAAAGACCTACACGTTTGCCTATGGGGATTCGGCATGTTCTTCGGAAGCCGTCAGCTCGGTGGTCTCTATCTCAGTCGTTTTGACTTCATCCCCACCTGGGCTCCTGTTGAGTCGGTGTGCTTGGGCCTCCATTGGCCGGACGAGCTTCCTTTCTTTTCGCGACCGCAGGGAGAATCACAATGGAAGCGTGCGCGAAAGCTTTGGACACAGTCCATGCGTTGGATCGCCAGCTATGAGTCTTGGATCCGCGAGAACACTGGTGTTCTCTATCGCCGTGATTGTGTGGATACCTGGCTCCGACCGTTCGTCCGCGCTGAAAAAACGGTCGCCGCGTGGCGTTACCTAAGCAGGCAACCATGGACACGGCCAAATCAGCCACTCAAACAAATGCTCGACCAGTACACCTTCTCCGAGAAACAAAAATGAAGAAACTACCCGTTACGGTACTGTCAGGGTTTCTTGGAGCCGGCAAGACAACCCTGCTAAATCATGTCTTGACCAATCGCGATGGATTGCGTGTTGCGGTGATCGTCAACGACATGAGCGAGGTGAACATTGATGCCCAGTTGGTCGCAGGCGGAGACGCCGCTTTAAGTCGAACCGACGAAAAACTCATTGAGATGACCAACGGTTGCATCTGTTGCACTCTTCGAGAGGACTTGTTGTTGGAGGTAGCAAATCTGGCAAAGGAGGGGCGTTTCGATTACTTGCTCATCGAATCGACCGGTATTTCAGAGCCAGCCCCGGTAGCCGACACATTCACGTTTGCAATCGGAGATGGTATCGCACTCTCCGAAATTGCAGAACTAGACACAATGGTGACGGTTGTCGATGCTGCTAACTTCTTGGACGACCTGCGGATCGGAAAAGACCTGCAGAGTGTCGGCCAAGCAGCGGACGAAAGCGACCCACGAACAGTTGCCGACTTGTTGACCGAGCAGGCAGAATTTGCGAACGTCATAATCCTGAACAAAACCGATTTAGTAGATGATGAAGAGCTTAGCGCGATTGAGGCATTTATCGAACACTTAAACCCTCATGCATTGAAGATTCGTTCGTCTTTCGGCCAAGTCGAACCATCGCGCATCATGGGCACGGGACGATTCGATTTTGAAATTGCGAAACAGAGAAAGGGGTGGCAATTAACACTTCGCGGTGATGGGGCAAGCGAAGTGGACGAGTACGGCGTGACCAGCTTTGTCTTCCGCTCGAGACGCCCCTTTCACCCGCAGCGATTCTTTGATTGCTTGAGCCAAGATTGGAACGGCGTTTTAAGAAGTAAAGGATTCTTCTGGTTGGCGAGCCGTCTCGATAAGATCGGTGTTTGGTCCCAGGCAGGTCGTGTCGCACGACTCGATTTCGGCGGTTTTTGGTGGGCAGCGGTTCCAACATCGCATTGGCCAGAGATTGAGTCGATACGGGCCGAAATTGAGAAGCGGTGGAATGATGACGTCGGGGACTGTCGACAGGAGTTGGTTTTTATTGGAATTGGAATTAATGAAACCGAACTCGACAATTCGCTTCAAGAATGCCTGCTCACCGATGAAGAGATGTCTCTGGGAATCGAGGCATGGAAAGACCTTGATGATCCATTCCCGCAGTGGAATATCAAACTAGAGGCTGCTCTTGCTGCTTCCTCTGAAGCGTGAACATGGTCTGCCATTCCGTATCGAAAAAAGTAAACAAAGAGGGGCTAACTAAATGGTTCTAACAAAGAAATCGAACAGACCGACAGTGTCCAGCCTGGGAGCGTCTTTTTCGTTCTTGGTTTGGTGGTTGACCGCAACTGTTGGATGCAGTGGTAACCATGGCGAAACAACAGACATGAACACGATTGAGCGTAGCCTGCCAGTTGTTCGCGGAAGCCAACTCGATAAGTACCTTCAGGGCAGCGAGTCCTTGGTCTTGGTGGAGTTTGGTGTCGATTTTAATTGTCCGCGATGTGCCCAAACGAAAAGTGACGCTGTCCGCTTGCGCGAAGCGTTGGAGGGCAACGTGGATGTCATCCGAGTCGACTTCAACGCGAACGCACACATGGTTGCACAACTCGGTGGAACGGTTTGTCCGACCTATGTACTTTTCGATCAAGGAACACCGATCATCACCCGCAGTTTTCCAGTGTCGATGGACTTACTGGAAAGCGAAATACTCCGCCTTTCTGATCAATGAAGTCGCAGTGCACTTGGCTTAGTTAAGACGGATCACAAACCATCCTGGTCTGGCCTGGAGCACCGTAACGGCGAAAAATCACTGCGACGGGAGCAAAGAAACGTGCCACTCGCGTGAGCGTTGTGCTGTACGCCCCTGCTCCTGTTGACATCGCGGGCCCGTATCGCGGACTAACTGCATATCAAAGATGCGAAAGCACCCCTTGCCATTCGCTCGTCCGCAAGAATGGCAAGAGGGCACGTTAACTTCAACAGGGCGGGAAGGCTGTAGTTCCGCCGTGAACCCCATACCGCCGCCAGTGCTTACGCGTGAACCGGAGTTCAATGGCGGTTGAACGACTTGTTAAGTATCGCGAGTGAATGGCAAGTGAGAGTCATGGAGAATGATTTTCAGCTGG
>JAYZAR010000410.1:0-17326 GCA_036339635.1 Planctomycetota bacterium
GCCGTTTGACGACCTGTCGGAATCCGCCCGCTGCATGGACGGGTTGGCAGATGCGAGGGGAAGATAGAAGCGACGGTTTGGCTCGTTTCGACAGCAATCCGGACTCATCCACAAGTTTGATATTCCATTAGTAGATTTCGCAGTCGCGATCGGGCGCGACTCAGACGACTGCGGACGGTGCCGAGTTCGATTCCCATGATTTCGGCGATCTGCTGATAATTGAAGCCTTCGAATTCCCGCAGAATTAGGATCTCACGTTGCTGGGAATTGAGTCGTTGAATGCTCGATTGAACTCGCGCACAGGTTTCCACTCGTTCGAGTTGTTCGGGAGGCGAATCGTGCCGATTAGTCGTTGCTTCGTCCACGACGACTTCGGAGATCTGGCAGTTGCGTTGATAGAATCGCAAGTGCTTTCGTCGTAAATTGAGGGCAATTCGATAAAGCCACGTATAGAAAAAGGTTTCGTCACGAATGGTATGCAGATTGAGAAAGGCGTTGATGAACGCTTCTTGAACGATTTCTTCTGCGATGCTGCTTGAGCCAGTTAGGGCGCTAATCGAGTGAAAAAGCCGGTGTTGATAGCGATTCAACAAGCGATCGTAGGCTTGACGTTCACCCTTTAACGCAGATTCCACCAATTCTTTGTCGGTCTGACTGTCTAGATTTGCAAGTATCGGTGTTTCCATCGCGTTTGTGCCGTAAATTAAGCTGTGTTCTGGATCGGCATGATTCGGTTCCGTTGGATACGCGGCGCCAGGGGTGGGGGTCCGCAGCTGTTTTATTGGAGATTTGCGAGGAAATTCGCAAAGGCCTGGCTTGTGAGATGAGCGAAGAACAAGAAATCGATTTGACCGACACGCTGACCCGCGCACTGGTCGCCGACGACCAGGAAACCGCAGAGCAATTGATGCTTGCGGTTTATGATCAGTTGCGGGGGCTGGCCGGCAGCATGCTTCGCCAGGAGGTGCCGGGGCACACGTTGCAGCCGACCGCATTGGTCAACGAGGCTTACATGAAGCTCGTGGATCAAACGCGAGTTGATTGGCAGGGGCGAACTCATTTCTTTGCCGTGGGTGCCAAAATGATGCGGCGGATTCTGGTCGATCATGCACGCACGAAAAAACGGGTTAAACGTGGCGGAGGCATCCATCGCGTTTGCCTGAGCGACGATGTGCAAGTCAGCAAAAACAATGATGAAGATGTGTTGGCGATTGAAGAGGCGCTCGAAAAGTTGGCGGAGCAAGACTCACGGCAGGCGCAAATTGTCGAGCTGCGATTCTTTGGCGGTTTGACGGTCGCAGAGGTTGCCCAAGTATTAAATGTTTCCAAACGGACGATTGAGTCAGAGTGGACGATCTTGAGAGCATGGCTACGGCGCGAACTTTCAGGTGAGTCAACGCCGTGAACTCAGACGATCGCGCCCTTGTTAAAGAAATCTTCAATGCAGTTGTCGGCTTACCCGAGGGTGAACGCAGCGAATTCGTCCGCTTGCGCGCCGATGGGAATCAAGCGGTAGAAAAAGAAGTGATCTCCCTACTTGGATATCACCAAGAAGAGACTTTGTTGGAATCCGACGCTGCTCTGATTGGGACGGTCGCCGAAGGAGCGTCATCGGTGCCTGCTGAGTCCATTGAGATCGAGAAGTCTGGCGAGATTGAACCGAACCTGATCCTACAAGAGGTGTGGAAGGAAAACTCCCGCACGCTGCGACGACGATTGATCGCAATTTCGCTCGTTCTGGCGACCTTGATCTCTATCTCGATGCTGCGGCTGTTCACATTCAAGTACGCGGTGTTGGGATACGGGTTTAGGGTCTACGCATTTGTTGTCACCCTGGGCAGTGCGTGGTGCTTGTATCGAATCCGCGACTCGTCACTCAAGCAGATTCGGCTAATCGAGCTGGCCGTGATGTCGAGTGTTGCGGTCTTGGCAATCGTGGTCAATCTGAGGTTGATGATCGATGCCGCTGTGCGCGGTGATACTGTCATGTTGATTGCAGCAAATCATTGGAACCATATGGTATGGGCGCTTTTGATTTTGATATACGGCACGTTCATGCCCAATACTTGGCAGCGGGCTGCGGGGATACTATTTCCCGCGTCATTGATGCCTTACTGGGTCACGATGTGTGCTGAGCTGATTGATCCTGAGGTGAATTTTCTAATGGATCAAGATGAAATGGGGATGCCGATCCCGCTGACCTTGATCGCGGCAGGTGTTTCAGTGTTTGCTGCCCACCTGATTCATGATGCTCGGTTGGGCGCTATTCAGGCACGCTACCTTTCTCAATACCGCATCATTCGGCAGATCGGTAGCGGCGGAATGGGAAAGGTTTTTGAGGCCGAGCACCTGCTGCTCAAGCGGCCTTGCGCAATCAAGTTGATTCGACCTGAATTGACAGTCGGGCAATCTGCGTTGCAACGATTTCAGCAAGAGGTCCGCGCATCGGCCCGATTGACTCACCCCAATACCATCGAGATCTATGATTATGGTCTGACCGAGGACGAGACCTTTTTTTACGCCATGGAATTGTTGCCTGGGGCCAATCTAAGTCACCTTGTTCAATCTTCGGGACCATTACCACCGGAACGTGCCGTTCACTTTTTGATTCAGATATGTGGCGCCCTTCGCGAGGCCCATTCGGCCGGACTCGTGCATCGCGATATCAAGCCTGCGAACATTTTCGCGACGCAACGAGGTGGGATCTGTGATTTTTCAAAGCTGCTGGATTTTGGTCTGGTGAGACAGTTTGAATATCATTCAGATCGCCATAAAAAGCATGTCGTCGAGGGGACGCCGAGATACATGGCACCGGAGCAAATTTTGTCGCCGGCGGTTTTTGATCCACGCAGCGATCTTTACTCGTTGGGATGTGTCGGATACTACTTGTTAACCGGACAGACCGCCGTTGATGGTTCATCATCGCTGGCAATCATGCAATCGCAGGTGAATGCGAAGCCGGTTCCGCCTTCAACGCATCGGGCGGATTTGCCCTCTGATCTGGAAGCGGTGATCATGCGGTGCCTGGAGAAGGACCCAACGCAGCGATTTCAAACTGCGAGGGAATTGCAAGAAGCTCTTTCCGGTTGTGCTGTCGCAGGTTGTTGGAGTGAGAAAGACGCAGAATGTGCCTTCGATGCGTTATAGCACGCCGGAGAAGCGTTGGCTTGACCTGCACAGAGCGATGCCACCGGCTGTCCGATTGAGGGTCGACCTGGTGGTGTGCAGCGAAGGTGCATGTCACGGACCCCCAGTTTATGTCACGGACCCCCAGTTCATGTCACGGATCCCCAGTTCATGTCACGGATCCCCAGTTCAATTGGATTAGTATTACACTGAGAGGGGTGCAGGCCGCAAATGTTCGCAAGCTGGTGGGCTTGAACGGCTTGAAGAACATTCGAAGCGTGGTGTGGGTGGAGCGATTGTGAGCGAAAAACGACAGGACCGAGAACTCGAGGATCTCGTTGCCGAAAGTTTTCGAAAGCACTTTGGGCGGACGCCGATCGAAGAGCGGGTCGCTGATTTACAGCGGCAAATGTCGAAATTGTCTCGATACGTCGATTTGCAATCACTTCGAGAATCGACCGGTGATTTATTGTGCGCCGTGATCCAGTTGGCGAATGAGCATCAATGGGATTCGCAGACTCTTGTCAAGGAAACGCTCGAGCGAATCGATCGTCGACACGAAACCTACAAGGAATTTGGTAGGCGGTTGCAAGTTGGGATTCTCGGTGGTGCCTTTGATCCAATCCACTTGGGGCATCTTGAGATGTCGCGAAAGGCGTTGGATAGTGGCCGCGTTGATGAAGTGTGGTGGATGCCCTGTTATTCGCATTTGGCTGGGAAGCGAATGGCAACTCCAGAGCATCGCTTGGCCATGTGTCACGCTGCGGCCGAGGGGATTCCCTCGGTGCGTGTCTTTGACTTCGAAATTCGTCATCGGTTTTTAGGAGAGATCTACCACTTGGCTACGCGTTTAGTGGCGGATGAAGAAATCGAATCAAAATATGTGCTGAATTTCTTGATTGGTCGCGAAAATGTCGAATCAATGCATACTTGGTCAAACTTCGAGTCACTGAAACGCTTGATGCCGGTGATTGTCGTTGGGTCATCGGATCTTCCGGAGCCACCAGCAGATGCTTGGTATCGCGATCCACCCCATCATTACTTCGACCAGTCCACCACCTTTGATTCGAGCTCAACTTCGATTCGTCGCGGGATCACCAATGGAGATCATGAGGTCGAGCAGTTCCTGCCCCCACCTGTGTTGAAATACATTCGCGAGCACGACCTGTATCAAACCGGTCAACGGGTGCTCCCGTTGCCCCATAAAAAGTCGCGTCGGGTTGCTGCGATGATCGGCAGTTTTGACCCACCAACTTCCGCTCAGGTTGAACTGGTTCAGCGTTTACTTTCGTCTGGATACGATGCGGTTAAGATTTTTCCGTCTGCCCATGTTCGTGGCGGCTTGATCGTCGAGCATGCCGAGCCGGTGCATCGTGCAGCGTTGATCGATTTGACGTTTGGGGGAAGACCCCGCGTGGAAATCGACTTTCGAGGTCTCGAGGATGAGCGTGCCGTCGCCCCGGCAACGCTCACCAAGATGCTTTCTCAGGATGACTTATGGTTTGTCGTCAATGAAGACGCAGTCGCCGGGGACGCCCAGAAAACCGATTTGCGAAACCAATGGCAAGAAGGTGATCGACTGTGGAATGAAGCTGGTTTTGTAATTGTCACCGATCGAGAAATATCCTTAGCCTCCACGCAGCTTCCGCCCCGGCACCAATTGATGCGGCTGGATAACATGCGACAGCCACACGAATTGCGTCAACAGTTGGCCAAGGGCGTGGACGTTTCAGGTGTGCTGCCTCCAGTGGCAAAACGCTACATCGAACGGCATCGATTGTTTCAGCCGTTGCGTTACCCGATGCAATTACCGGTCAGGTGGGAAAGTCCCCGGATCCGATTGGTCTATGACGATCGAAATCGAAAGGCTGCAAAATTGGCCGATCGCTATCAACGTTGGGAAGGGCCGGACGCTGATTTTATTTTGGTGATCGGTGGTGACGGCACGATGTTACACGCGATTCGTCAGTACTGGCGCTTGCGGCTTCCGTTCATCGGGATCAATGCCGGTCACCTCGGTTTCTTGATGAATCAGAAACCGTTCGACAGTTTGGACGATCTTGATGTGGTGGCGTATCGGATGCCAATGTTGCGCGCCTTGGTGACATCGACCACCGGAGAATTGAAGAAGCATCTCGCCTTTTCCGATGCGTGGATTGAACGGCAAACCGGTCAGGCAGCATGGTTTGAACTCTCCGTCGATGGTGAAGCCCGCGTTCCAAAGATTGTCGGCGATGGTTTGTTGGTGGCGACGCCCTCTGGCTCTTCTTCTTACGCTCGTGCGATGGGAGCGACACCGGTTCCGCTGGATACCCAATCCTTGACGATTGCTGGTTCAAACATCTTTCGCCCGAGGTTCTGGCAGCCCTTGATGATGCCTGCTGATGCTGTGATCCAAATCAGGACCCTGGACCATAGTGGCAAGCGGCCCGTGCAGGCTTATGTCGACGGCGTGCCAGCTGGAATTGCCGAATCGATGCAAGTCCGCCGTAGCCACGTTGCGGCAGTCGAACTGGCTTTTCGTCGCGATGGAGACCTGGCGTCAAAATTGTTGGCGTCTTTACTTCCGAGTGATTCTGATTCGTTTTAGTGGCAATCTGTATAGCTTGCCTATTCTTCCTGACAGGCGCATGCCCCACAGTTGGCTGTCAACTGCCTGACCTTACCTCCGCACGACGGGGTAGATTTCACAATCATTCCTCGCCGAAACAATTAGGTGGCTCGTTAAATTCGCAACCTCTCGTCGAGAAACGCTAATGTCGCTGGTGAAACTTTGGAAGTCGCTTTGTGGCCGATCCAAAGAGCATTCGACTGCTGAGACCTCGTCCGGCTCTGATCGGTCGGTCGGGATGTCGGAAACCTCCGCGTCGATGGGCGAGGCGACATCTGGCGTTTCTTCGACGGCCGTCCCAGCCAAGCAGGTGCTTGCCAACCAGGTGTCCGGTGAGAAAGCGACTCTCAAGAAGGTGTCTCCGAAGCGACGGCTGTTCAGTGGTGGACCTCATGCTGGACTGTGTCGACAGTTGAACAGGCTAGAGATCGAATCGGTCTTGGAAATCTCGGTCGACGATGGAACGCGAGCGTTGGCGGTTTTGGACGTCTTGCAAAAAAAATGCCAGCAGCCGGTTCGCTATGCCGCGATTGATGAGTTTGAATTAGGGGGCAGCCCGCTTCGACTTAGGGATTTTTATTGCTTGCTCCGAGAGCACGACATTCGGCCGCAGCTATTTCCAGAGAAGGTTGATAATGGTTTGCGGAGTGTCGCAAATAATCTTGGTGCGTTGGACTTGGTGCTCATCGCGACCACAGCAGATCGCTGGCAGAATCCGGTCACCTTGCATTTGCTATCGCGAATCACACATCCCGGCACTTTGATCCTGCATTCCGAAAACGATGCGTGGGTGCGTTTCCAGCCTGAAACAGGGACATTGAGGCGGGCTGCTTAATGTTTGCAGTTTCCCGTGACTGTTTCACCTGATTCAGGCAGAATCGTCCCTTTTCTTGACGCATGGAAACCGTTTATAGACACAAGTCCGTAGCTTCTGTTGGGATCAGATCGTCGGATGGAAAGTGCCGGATTGCTGCATGGATCGTGTTGTGATCGATGGCGTTTTTTCGGTTCCCCCAGCCAGGCGTGTAATCGTAAGCTATCGGTTAATGGAATGCGCTTCGAAGAGAGTGAATACATGTGCGGGATCGTTGGCTACGTCGGCAGTGCGGATGCGTGCTCGTTCCTCCTGGATGGGTTGAGGCGATTGGAGTACCGGGGCTACGACAGTTCTGGAATCGCGATTCAGGTTGATGATTCCTTTGCCGTGACCCGTTCGGTTGGCCGCATCGATTCACTGGCTGGGCAGATAGGCGTGACACCAGCAAGGGGAACTTTGGGGATTGGACACACCCGTTGGGCGACGCACGGCCCGGCGACCGAGGCTAATGCTCATCCGCATTTTGGTGGTGATGGCGAAATTGTTCTGGTGCACAACGGAGTGATTGAAAATTTCCAGCCACTCAAGAGTGACCTAGAGAACAAAGGCTATGTTTTCCTTTCCGATACCGATAGCGAAGTTGTTGCTCACTTGGTCGCAGATTGTTTACGACAAACAACTGAGGTTTCGGGTCAACCGAATCTAAGGTTTCTCAATGCGGTCCAAGCCGCTGTTCGGCAACTGCGCGGGACCTATGGTTTAGCGATTGCCTTTCGTGATCAACCCGCTCTGCTGATTGCGGCACGTTTCGGCAGTCCGTTAGTGATCGGTGTTGGTCGTGGTGAGTACTTTGTTGCCAGCGATGCGTCACCATTGGTCGGTCGCACTGATCGAATTGTCTACATGGCCGACCATCAAATCGCCGTGCTGCGACCGGAAGGTTTCTCGGTCCTGCACCAGGAGCAGGGAAAAGTTCGTGTCGATATTCAACCGTTGGAAGTCGACGATGGTGACGTAAGCCTGGAAGGTTACGATCATTACATGCTCAAGGAGATCTATGAGCAGCCTGAGGCGATTCGCAATACGATGCGGGGTCGATTGGATGATCAAGATGCAACCGCCGTGTTTGGTGGTTTGAACTTGACTCCCCAACAGTTGGGCAATGTGGAACGGATCATTTTGACTGGTTGTGGGACGAGTTGGCATTCCGCTTTGGTGGGTGAGTACTTAATCGAAGACTTGGCGCGAATTCCTGTCTGCGTTGAGTACGCCAGTGAGCTACGATACCGCAACCCGCCGATTGAGAAGAACACATTGGTGTTCGGGATCACACAGAGTGGCGAGACGGCAGACACTTTGGCCGCGCTGCGGGAAACGAAACGGAAGGGCCACCGGACTTTGGCCATTTGTAATGTGGTCGCCAGTTCGATTGCCCAAGCGGCCGACGGTGGCGTTTACTTGCATGCTGGCCCGGAGATTGGGGTCGCCAGCACTAAAGCGTACACCTCGCAGTGCTGCGTGTTAGCGATGCTGGCACTTTACTTTGGCCGGATGAGGCACCTCAGCTTTGAGCGTGGCAAAGAGATCATTGAAGAACTGAAAAAACTGCCAGGTGCCATGCAAGAAGCCTTGAGTTGTGACTTGCAGGTTCGAGAAGTTGCCAAAAAGTACCAGAATGCAAGCACTGTGCTTTACCTGGGACGCCAATTCAACTTTCCAACGGCTTTGGAAGGGGCCCTAAAACTTAAAGAAATCAGCTACATCCATGCGGAGGGATATCCCGCGGCTGAGATGAAACATGGGCCAATTGCGTTGGTCGACGAGGCGACCCCGAGCGTCTTCATTGTGCCACATGGCACCACCTACGATAAAGTGATCGCCAATATGGAAGAGGTCAAAGCACGCGGTGGCCCGATCATTGCGATTGCCAGCAGGCAGGATAATCACGTTGATTCCCTTGCCGACGACGTGATTCGGGTGCCCCATGTCCCTGAGTTTCTGCAGCCAGTTCTGAGTGTTGTACCGCTGCAACTACTGTCCTACCACATCGCACTTCTACGCGGCTGTGACGTTGATAAGCCCCGTAACTTGGCAAAAAGTGTCACGGTTGAGTGAGAATTTCTTGCTATCGGCCGAGTTTGAGTCAAATATTGAACCTATCTCCTCCTTTCAATTCTGCAACATCGGGCAGGCCTGCGATGAAAAAAAATACCGGTTTGAGCTACAATTCACGCAAAGCACTCATGGTGAACATTGGTGATCAGGCGGGGATGGAGATCGCAAACCTGATTTCGCAAATGGCCTCGGAGATCGAAGAACTTCGTCGGACGAAGGTCAGCGTGACCAGAATCGTACCGACCACGACCGAGTCGGCGGCTCATTTTGTCGAAGAGCCGGTTTAGTCAAATCGTTGATACTGTGACCTGTGACGCAGCCTGACCGGGCGTCAATCAGCGTGCACCATCCGATCCATGCCGGCAGTTAAACGGGACGTTTTCAGCCTCCATGAGCACTCATCTTATTACCGGCACTGCCGGCTTCATCGGGTTCAATCTTGCGAAACGCCTACTGGCGCGTGGCGTGAACGTGATCGGTTTTGATAATGTCAATGACTACTACAGTGTTCAGCTTAAACGTGATCGTTTAGCGCAGCTTCGGGACTTTGATAACTTTACCTTTGTCGAAGCCGATCTTGCGGATGCTGAGACCGTCAATGGTCTTTTTGCTGAGCATGATTTCGAGCGAGTGGTCAATCTCGCCGCGCAGGCGGGTGTCCGGTATTCATTGACCAACCCGCACGCTTACATTCAAAGCAATATCGTCGGCTTCACAAATATTCTGGAAGCCTGCCGGCATGCCAAGACACCTCATTTGACCTACGCCAGCAGTAGTAGCGTGTATGGCGGGGGGACGCAGATGCCCTTTGCGACCACCAGCAAGGTCGATCATCCTCTGAGCCTTTATGCAGCGACAAAGAAAAGCAATGAACTGATGGCTCACACGTACAGTCACCTGTATGGCCTGCCGACAACAGGATTGCGGTTCTTTACGGTTTATGGTCCTTGGGGCCGGCCAGACATGGCGTTGTTCTTGTTCACCAAGGCAATCTTGGAGGGGCGACCTATTGATGTGTTCAATGAAGGACAGAAGAGTCGCGATTTCACCTACATGGACGACATCGTCGAAGGAGTTGATCGGACCAGCGAGCAAATTGCCAGACCAGATCCAAATTGGAACAGTGATGATCCAAACCCGTCGAGCAGTCATGCCCCCTATCGAGTTTTCAATATCGGCAATAATCAACCCGTTGAGTTGTCGTACTTCATCGAAGTGATCGAGAAAGCGTTGGGTGTTACCGCAAAGAAAAACCTGTTGCCAATGCAGCCAGGTGATGTACCGGCGACCTACGCGGACATTGATGCATTGGAGGCGTCGGTTGGGTTCCGTCCGTCGACCTCGATCGAGACGGGTGTGTCTCGCTTTATCGAGTGGTACCGACAGTACTATCAAGTCTGATTGGTTTTCACAATTCGATGAAACGCTTGAGTGCAGTCTTTGCGTCTCTTCGCTCCTGTTTCGCCAAGAAATTCAAATCATCGAAGCTTTGCTCTTGGGAGTCTGAACGAGGATGGCAGAGCGAGCGTTGTTTGGCTAGCAGGGCCTGGCGATTGGTTGGCCAGGGCAGAATCGAAACGGGGAATTCCAGGGATTGCTGTTTCTGACGCGACCAAAAGAGGCAGGCAAGGCTGCGTTGAATTTCAAAGGCCGGTGGTGCCCCTATTGATAAGCCGTTGACATTCTTGGCTCCACAGTTGACAGTGGACGCTTTAATTTTGCCGCCTCATTGCGGGCAGTTCCCTCCTTCAATACCGCCTTTCCGTATGTCCGAAGCCCAAACCTCCGCCCCGCGGACCATGCTTGAGAAAATCTGGGACGAACATGTCGTCCAGGCTCCTGCGGACGGCCCAACCATCCTCTACATCGACCTGCATCTGGTACACGAAGTCACTAGTCCACAGGCTTTTGAGGGATTGCGTTTGGCTGGTCGCTCTGTTCGCCGCACCGAACGCACAATTGCCACTCCGGACCATAATGTTCCGACCACGGACCGCAGCTTACCGATTGCAGACCCGATTAGCCGGAAGCAGATTGAGACGCTGCGGGCGAACTGCAGCGAGTTTGGTGTGAAGCTGTTCGACATTGGAGATGTTCGCCAGGGGATCGTTCACGTGATCGGCCCCGAAAATGGCTACACGCAACCAGGCATGACCATCGTTTGTGGTGATAGCCATACAGCGACGCATGGTGCCTTCGGATCACTGGCGTTCGGGATCGGGACCAGCGAAGTGGAGCATGTCTTAGCGACTCAGACGCTCCGGCAATTCAAGCCCAAGACCTTCGAACTGAATGTCGATGGTGAATTGCCTCGCGGCGTCACAGCGAAGGATATGATCCTGTATCTGATCGGTCGCTTGGGGACGGCTGGGGGAACCGGTTATGTCCTGGAATACACCGGCGAGTGTGTTCGAGCGATGACGATGGAGGAGCGAATGACGGTTTGCAACATGTCGATCGAGGCTGGTGCTCGAGCCGGTATGATTGCACCAGATCAAACGACCTTCGACTATCTACACGGACTGCCACAGGTGCCCACCGCGTTTGACGAAGCGGTGGAGCGTTGGAAGCAGTTGCCGAGCGATCCTGGTGCTGGCTATGACCGATCCAATTCTTACCAGGGAAAAGATATTGCGCCTCAGGTTACTTGGGGCACCAATCCGGGTCAGGTACGGAGCGTTGATGACCAGATTCCCAGTCCTGGTGACTTCTCCGATGCGACCGAGCAGAAATCGACCAGCAATGCATTGGAATACATGGATTTGAAGGCGGGTACACCGATTCATGACATACCGATTCAACGCGTTTTCATTGGTTCGTGCACAAATGCGCGAATTGAAGATCTGCGTGCTGCGGCGTCAGTGGTTCGTGGACATCGCGTCCATTCTGACGTCAATGCCATGGTCGTCCCCGGCAGCGGGAAAGTGAAACGGCAGGCGGAAGAGGAAGGCCTGGACCGTATCTTCAAGGAATCTGGTTTCGATTGGCGCGAAGCTGGCTGCAGTATGTGCTTGGCCATGAACCCCGATAAATTAGCGCCAGGCGAACGTTGCGCGAGCACGAGCAATCGCAACTTTGAAGGACGCCAAGGGAAAGGTGGTCGAACGCACCTGGTTAGCCCTGCGATGGCGGCTGCGGCTGCGGTCGCCGGGCACTTTGTCGATATTCGCGGATGGAATTTTAGTGAGTAGTTATTTGTTGCTAGCAGATTTTGAAATGGTCTGACTCTGGGCAACTCAACACTCAATCAACCTCGCACGCTACGCAAGCCTTTTATATTCACATGCAGAAATTCACTGTTCACTCAGGGATCGTTGCCACGCTCGATCGCGCGAATGTCGACACCGATCAAATCATTCCAAAGCAGTTCCTGAAACGAATTGAGCGTACAGGATTTGGCCAATTTCTGTTTTACGATTGGCGTTTTCAGGATGATGGAACGACTCCCAATCCAGATTTTGAACTGAACCATCCTCAGGTGGAAGGTGCGTCGATTTTGGTGGCGCGACAAAACTTTGGGAGTGGTAGCAGTCGTGAACACGCCGTTTGGGCGCTGGATGATTATGGATTTCGAGCGGTGATCGCGCCCTCTTTTGCTGATATTTTCTTCAACAATTGTTTTAAGAATGGTTTGTTGCCGATTGTTTTACCTGAAACGCAAGTCGAGCAGATTTTCCAGCGAGCGGCCGATCACGCTCCCTACACGCTCATCGTCGATTTGGAAAACCACTTGGTCCGAGACGAAGACGGGTTAAAGCTGAGCTTTGAAGTAGATGCCAGTCGGCGACACAACCTGCTGCATGGTTTAGATGACATTGCTCAAACCCTGCAGCATGAGGAAAAAATCAGCCAGTACGAAGCGGCTCGCAGTTGGTAGCGGCTAGCTGATCACTTATCGCCGGTCAGCGGTATCGCGTTTGATTGTCCCAACGCTCGAGTCCCGGCTGGGTCGGTAAACCGGTGCTGCGGGAGCACGAATCAGGTTTACCCCGGGACCCTTTCGTGGAATGGGCTTCCACGCGAGCGTTTGCGGTTCACTGCACCCTTGTGCGCTGGTTGGGATCCTTACGGTTTTTGCTGCCGGTTGTTCGCTGTTTTTGCCCGCTGGCTTTTCGCGGCCAGCCATCCGCCGATCAGGGCCCTCCTTCCGACAACCCAACTTATCGCAGCGTCGCCGTGGGTTGTGCGGCGAGTTCCATATGACCGAATAGTGTCTGCTCTCGGCGAACCAGATAGAACTTGGCACGAGGCCCTTTCTGCATATCAGGATGTTTCAAAATGCCCCCCAAGTCTTTCATGTTGGATGTTTGCCAACCGTGGATTCCAAGCAAGACATCGCCTGGGATGATTCCTTGCCGATCGGCCGCTGAATCGGGTCGGACCGCCGTGATGTAGAGGCCACCCCGATATTTGGTCCGCATCCGTGAATTCAGCCGTCTCATCGTCGGCTCGGCGACCGGCTTTGCTCGAACACCAATTACAGACCAAGCCAATTCTGAGACGGACAGCGATTCAACGCGACGTACATTGGTGGTCATTGATAAATCGAATCGTTCGCCATCGCGATCAACGCCAAGGTCGATCGGGGTGGTCGGGTCCACGTTCAGCATCGCTAAGACAAAGTCGAGCCGATCATCGACTGATTGAGAACCAACGCGGACCACGCGGTCACCCGGTTTCAGTCCACCGCGTTCGGCGGGACTGCTAGCGGAGACATTGGCGATTTTTATTCCGTCACCCTCGCGGGGTCCGCCGGTGGTTCTCCATCCTGTTTTTAGTTGGTTGTTGTAGTGCTGTTCGATCATCTCACTAACGATGTCGATGACCTGATCGATTGGGATCGCGAAGGCGATCTGCTGTGCACCAACTCGAACCGCAACATTGACGCCAATCATGTCGCCATTGATGTTTATCAGTGGGCCACCCGAGTTGCCTGGATTGATCCCGGCACTGATTTGGATCAGGTCTTGATAGTCCTGTGTTTCATTGACTGGGACATCACGATGCAACGCACTGATGATCCCCACTGTCGATGTGTGGACGTAGCCAAACGCGTTTCCAATCGCGATTACCGTCTCACCAACCATCAAATCGCTACTCGTGCCCCGCGGAATGGTTGGCAGGGGACGATCAGTGTTTACCTTAATCAGTGCTAAATCGTTTCGAATTCGCGAAGCGATCAATTCAGCGGATGTTGTTTCACCACTGTGCAGGGTTACGCGAATATCGTTTACGTCTTCGACCACGTGATAGTTGGTGATCACGTAACCTCGCGGGTCAATCACCACGCCGGTTCCCATGCCGTTGACGTGGCGGAAGGAATCAGGCCCGGTTGCACCAGCCATTCCTGCGGCAGACGAACGTACGGTTTTCTGGCCATGGATGTTCACGACTGCAGGCGAAACGCGTCGGATGGCGAGCACCGTTGGTGTTTCCCGGGAATCCGAAACGTGCTGCTGGGGACTTTGGGCGGCCAGCGGCTTTGCCGTATATGACATCCCGACGCAAAGGGTCGAAACGACAAAGCAGACCGCAGCGCGGGAAACTGGGATGATGGGTCGCATATATTCCCCGTACCCGAATCATTCGGATGCATGGTTCGGACGGAGTTCACGATCCCCCGCCAAGGACATACCGGAAACACCGGTATGGGCTTTTGCATCGGAACAATCCAAGCGATTGCTTGATGCCTTCGGGGGGGGAGCCGCAAGGTTTGCCGAGCTTAACACGATTGGGAGCAAACTGATCTGATCCTGGGTTGGGCGGACCCATTTCTTGAGCCTTCAGACTCGAAAAAGTGTTTTTTTCGGTATCTTTGACCGCTGTCGGACAATGCTGGATTTCCCTTTTTGGCCCAGCGAGTTGACAACCCGTTCGAGCGGTAAGGTCGACAATCGCTACCAATGAGAGGGATGGTTCGGTGGCTTCGATCCGACCTGGGGTCAGTTGCTTGTTGATGAGTTCGCAAGGCAGTCTTTCCGGCTGGAGCCGAAACAGGCAGGGGACACAAGCCGTTGGGTCAGCGGGATCTTCCAGGCCACCGGACTGAGCTGCCACCGTAAATTGACGAAATCTGGACGACCCTCAACTGCAACGCGACTCTGGGTGTCTGCAATCAGCTTTATTGCACTCCGTGCGGTCCGTAGACCGGGCGAGTCGGGACCGGGTGGAATTTCGGCCACGGAATATCGGGGGGCGTGGCCGCTTCGGTTTCTGCCAACGGATCAAAGCAGTTTGTTTCACATTCAGCACAGCATCCACCAGAACCGCGAAATTCTGACTCGCCGAAAAATCCTGGCGACACAGGTAGCTCTTCGTACGGGCCTTCAGAGATTTCCATCACCGTCGAATCCTTGGTCAGCAGGAGTTCTTGAACGCCCGTTTGATGATCGGATCCGCCTCGATGATGGCCAAATAGGCCCCCTGGATCTTCGGGATTGTGCCAGCGTTGGCTGGGGATATTCAATGCCACGCAGCCAGACAGAGCCAGGAGCAAACCTGCGAATAACACGCTAGCAAAGGTGCGATATGATCCAAGCATGTTGGGAACGCGATCGGCCATTGCATTCAGCCGACCAGTGCGAGGCGCCTCTCGAGTATCCCCCCACGAAAAACCATTCTTTTGGAGGATCGACCAATGAGCATCGATTCTTGAGTAAACTTTGCGCAGTCACCATTGTTAACGCAGACGACAATGATGGATGACCTGGCCCTCGGATTTGCCTGGGGCCTGCCGATTTTCCCCGATCGCTCCCTCTTCCTCCCCGCCCTAAAAGTTTTCTCGCGGTCTCGCCAGAATGCCGTCAGTTGTGCGAATCGCTTGCTCGGAAGGCAATGTAGGATAGAGGCGCCCTCAGCAACCGATTGATGCCTTGGCAGATCCACCAGCAATTCATCGCCAGCCCTTGTCCGAGTCGTCCCTCTTACCAGGGATTGCTGGAGTGGACTTGTTAGCAGCGAATGAGGGCAAACCTTCCGCTTTGGTTCATCAGGCGAAATCTGAACCTGAATGCGTTTTCCCCTCGTCTCCTCGGCCGCGGCGTAGACCTGTCCGTTTTCTGTTTGGTGTATTTAGTTCGTTTGTTCGATTTTGCTTCTCACTTGCATCCTTGGTGGCCCTGCTTGCTGTCTTAACAGCGATTCCAGGCCTCCAACTCATTGCATTTGGTTACTTGTTGGGTGTTGCCGGTCGACTTGCCAATGGAGGAACCATTCGCGAATCTTTGCCCCAGTTTCGGCAAGCCGGCCAGATCGGGCTGGCGGTGTTGGCTGTCTTCGTGGCGGCATTGCCAACACAGTTGTTAGTTCATTGGGAATCGGTCGCTTACTTGATTGATCCTGGTTCCGAACAGGCTATGGCGATGCGCGTGTTGGCCATTGCTTCATCAGTGTTGGCAACTGGGTATTTACTCTGGGCCTGGGTGCGTGGCGGTCGGCTGAAGCACTATTTATGGCCTGAGCCGAAGCGATTTTTTCGTGAGGGATGGCGTTGGCGGAACTACCGCACTGCACCAGATCGGTTGTGGGAATTTACGAATTCACTGCGATTGGCCCACTACTTTTGGTTGGGTGCTCGGGGCGCACTCGGAACGCTGATTTGGTTGATTCCAGCGTTGGTGATCATCGTGGCGTTTCGTGAAGGTGAATCCGGATTAGCTGGTTTGGTTGGATTCTTGTCGCTTGTCTGTCTGGGGCTGGGGATCATGTATCTCCCGATGTTACAAGCGCATTATGCCGCTGAGAATCGATTGAAAGCATTGTTCGAGGTGCGGCAGATTCGCCGATGTTTTCGGCGTGCTCCCTGGGCTTGGTTGGTAGCCATGTTCATTTCGCTGGTGCTGACTCCGGTTCCCTTGTACCTGCTAAAAATCGAGGTAACTCAGCAGGAAGTGATGTGGTTACCTTGCTTGTTGTTCGTTGCTTTTATCCTTCCTGCTCGAATTTCGACTGGATTGGCGCTGCGACGGGCACGACGGCGTCCCGAACCCGAGGGCCGTTGGGCGATGATCAGCCGCTGGGTGGTAAGGTTGAACATGCTGATGGTCGTCGCGATCTACCTCTTGTTTGTCTATGTTTCGCAATATACGAGTTGGGATGGGTTGGCTACTTGGGTTCAGCAGCATGCAATACTGGTCCCGGTCCCGTTCTTTAGCGGCGTATGAACATGTTTTTGGCGATGTGCCATTCGCTGTTTGGGCAGCGAAATCGGTATACTATCACAGCATGGTCGTTTAATTTTTTGATGGAGCCGAGATGCCGCACCGACATCTGAACGTGATCATTGTTGCCGCATGTATAAGCGTGCTTTGCTACGCCATGAACCGTCGTGTGCGCACGGCGATGATGGTCAGTGATGCAGTGCAACTAATTGACACTTATTACGTCGATCCTGTGGAAAGGGATGATCTTTTAGTTGCTGCGATGAATGGGATGACAGCTAATCTGGATGAACATAGCGAGTACATCCCTCGTGATGACTATGAATCATTCCAGGACAACATCAATCAAGAGTTTGCCGGGATTGGCATTTTTGTTGAACAGCCAGAGGAAGGTGAGCCGGTTCAGGTCATTACGCCCCTGGTCGATTCTCCAGCGCTCGAAGCAGGGATTTTGCCCGGCGACGCGATTATCAGCATCAACGGAGAAAATGTATCGGC
>JAYZAR010000411.1:0-15146 GCA_036339635.1 Planctomycetota bacterium
CCTGAAGCGAGAATCAACCCGGACTCGAGCATTTTATGGCGATACAGAATTCGGGCGCAGCTGCTTGCTGGCTCGCCGATTGGTCGAACGGGGTGTTCGAGTCGTTCAAGTGTTCTACGTCAAGGGGAATCAAAAGCAGCCGTGGGACACACACACCAACAACAAAGCCTCCCCTGAGAAACACTGCGCAGATTCGGACCGCGGCACGGCTGCGTTGCTGCAAGATCTAAAAAGCCGCGGCATGCTGGAAGATACGCTCGTAATATGGGGTGGTGAGTTTGGACGCACACCTTACGCCCAAGTCGATAAAAAGAAAAACACTGCCAAACAGGGACGGGACCATCACCACACAGGATTCTCGATGCTGATGGCTGGTGGTGGCACCCGTGGTGGATTGACTTACGGAGCCACCGACGAATTTGGCATGCACGCAGTCGAGAATCGGGTACACGTGCACGATCTACACGCGACGGTTCTACACCTGATGGGAATCGACCACAAACGATTAACCTTTCGGTTTTCGGGACGCGACTACCGCCTAACAGACGTGCACGGTCGCGTCGTCAACGACTTACTTGCTTGAATTAACCACTCTCAATAACGAATCGCCCAATGCTTTTCTTCCTACCCGACGTTGCTAGTCGGAATATGATAATCCTCGCTCTGACGGCCTCTCTTTATCTGCCGACCTTGGCACAAGATCGACCGAATATTCTTTGGATCACCAGCGAGGATAATGGCCCGCAACTCGGATGTTACGGCGATCAATACGCTGACACGCCAAACATCGATGACTTGGCAAGCAAATCACTGTTGTATCGCATGTGCTGGTCCAACGCGCCCGTCTGCGCACCCGCGAGAACGACACTGATCAGCGGAATGTATGCAACCAGCTTGGGCGGTCACAACATGCGCAGCGGAGTGCAACTACCGGCAAAGCTCCAACTTTATCCTGAAGTGCTACGGGAAGCAGGCTATTACTGCACAAACAACTCAAAGAAGGACTACAACTTTGCCGCAGAAGACGGTGGCTGGAACGAAAGTAATCGAACGGCACATTGGCGTAATCGCCCAAATCCTAACACACCCTTCTTCGCCATCTTTAATTTTACCGTCAGTCACGAAAGCAAGATCCGAACGCGTCCACATCAACTCGTTCACGATCCAGCAAAGGCACCTCTACCCGCTTATCACCCCGACACGCCGGAAGTTCGCCGGGACTGGGCGCAATATTATGACAAGATGACAGAGATGGATCGTCAAGTCGGCGAGGTCTTGAATCAGCTCCAGCAAGATGGGTTGGCGGATTCAACGATTGTGTTCTACTACGGCGATCACGGCAGCGGCATGCCTCGCAGCAAGCGTTGGCCCTTCAACTCAGGTCTACAAGTTCCACTCTTGCTGCATGTGCCAGAAAAATTCCGCGACCTCGCGCCAAGTGACTACCGCGCAGGTGGCGAAACCGATCGCCTTGCCGCATTTGTCGACCTTGGCCCCACTGCAATCTCACTGGCCGGCGTCAAGCCCCCAACAAACATGCAAGGCATTCCCTTGGCCGGCACCTACGCTGGAAATTCAAAGCAGTTTCTCTTTGGGTTTCGCGGACGAATGGACGAACGGATCGATATGGTCCGCTCTTGCACCGACGGCCGGTATGTTTACATGCGTCACTTCTATCCCGATCGCCCTTACCTGAAACATGTTGAGTACATGTTTCAAACGCCTTCCACGCGAGTGTGGAAACAGCTTTTCGATCAAGGCCGTTTGGACATGGCCCAGGCAAAATTCTGGCAACCGAAACCCGTCGAAGAATTGTTTGATCTTCACAATGATCCCGATGAAGTGAACAACCTGGCAGGGCATGACGAGCAAGCAAAACGCCTCACCGTCATGCGTGAAGCCGTCAAGCAGTGGATGATCGAAACGAGAGACCTGGGACTGCTGCCCGAAGCAGAAATGCACCGGTTGTGCGGCGGCAGTCCACCTCGGTCACAGGCATTAAAAAAAACCAAAGTCGTCCAACGCCTAGCTGACACAGCCTTCGCCGCGATGGACCCAAGTGGAGCCACAATCCAGCAGCTCATTGACTGGACGGTTGATCCAGATAGCGGGATTCGATTTTGGGCAGTCCGCGGACTGGCCATTCGAGACAGTAAATCACAACAACGCAATTCTGCACTGCGAAATGCGATGAATGACAAGTCGCCGAGCGTCGCGATCGCAGCTTGCGATGGCCTGCTTGATTCAGGATGGAGAACCGAAGCGATCGAGCAACTGATCAGGATGGCCGATGTCGAAAAATCGGGTAACTTCGCCGCGATTGCCGCGTTGAACGTCCTTGACATGAACGCAAATCTGAATGCCGCTGAAAAAGCGGCCATCGCCAAACTACCTCAAAAGGTCACAAATCCGCCGGCGCGAATGGGTGGCTATGTCCCCAAATTGATCAACCACGCCACGCAATGAGCAACGTGTCCAAAGCTCACTGGTGGCGTTGAAGCAAGGTGGCGATCTATGATGCTGAGTATTATCGGCGTGGCTTGGACGCCTTAGCGGCAGTAAAACGACGCATGGGTTTCCAATTTGCCAACCGCCGCGGAAATCAATTTGCGGCCTGAAAAACGTTTACGAACAATACTTCGACGGAAATCGGTTCGATGGAAATCCTGGGTGGTCCTCTCTACGCAGTGGCAGGAGCCGGCGAATCACACGGTCCAGCGGTGACCACTATGGTGATGGGCTGTCCGCCAGGCATCTACTTACGCCGCGCGGCGATCCAGAACTTCTTGGATCGGCGACGTCCCGGCGGAAATCGCCACGGCACACCGAGAAACGAGAAAGATAAAGTCGTCCTGTTATCAGGGCTTTACCAAGACGACCATGACAGACTGCTGAGCGGTTCCTCGCTGCAAACCACAGTTGGTGCAGATGCGTTTCAGACAGAATGCTTCGAGGAGGGCTACACGACTGGTGAGCCCATTTCGGCCATCGTCTTGTCAACGTCGAAGAAATCAGGCGACTACACCCAATTTGCAGGTCCCACGGGCGAAGTGAGACCGGGACACACTGATCTAGTGAAGTACCACAAGTCCAACGGATTTGTTGATATCCGGGGCGGAGGGCGATCGAGTTACCGAGCGACCATCAGTGATGTTATCGGCGGTTCCATCGCTCGGATCATCCTTCGCGAAATGTTTGGCACCGTGATCCTGACATCCATTACGCAAGTTGGCACTCTGCGAGCAAGCCAAACACTAACGCAACATTTCCAAGATTTGGTCACTGAAACTGGAAACCTTCAGATAGGTCCCAAGGGAATCGAATCGATCGAATCCCAACTCGCGGATGCCGAAATACAATCCATTGATTCTGCATTTGCAGCCAATGCGTCGGAGCTTATTAAAGAAACTCGCAAGGACGGCGATTCGTTGGGTGCGGCGGTCGAAGTGGTGGCCTTGAACGTTCCTCCGCTACTTGGTGAACCTCTTTATCAGAGCTTGAAACTGCGACTAATGGGTTCACTTGGTGGCCTGCACGCCGTCCAAGGATGCGAGATTGGTGATGGTTTCCAGGTCGTCCAAAGGCGGGGAAGCGAAAACAACGATCCGGTTCGCTCCACCAGCTATGCGAGTAATCATCATGGTGGACTGCTAGGAGGCGTGACGACTGGTATGCCACTCGTTTGCCGCGTTGGATTCAAACCGACCTCGACCATCAATCAACCGCAACAATCCGTTCGCAAGAATCTCAGCGAAATTGAATTTCAACTTGAGAAAGGACGGCATGATCCCTGCGTGGGCGTTCGCGCAGGGGTAACACTTGAATCAAGGGTCGCGATCGAACTACTGAATGCTGCGATGATGCATCAATCGCATCGACTCGGGCCCGATCTTTCGAAACTGTTTTAACAACCGGCAAGCCGTACCTGTGCTGACAACTCGTGCCAGCAAACCTTATCCCGACCTCCCGATTGTCCCAAATCCATCATGATCGACGCTTCGATTCCTCTCCGTGTGGCCCTCGGCGGCGACCACGCCGGCTTTCCACTCAAGCAATCTGTCGCAGCGAGATTTTCGCCGTTGCTGAAGGAGCTCATTGATTGCGGGGCTCACGACGAATCGAGTTGTGATTACCCCGACTTTGCAATCGCGGTTTCTCGCAGCATCCTTTCGGGCCAGGTCGACCGCGGCATCGTTGTTTGCGGAAGTGGGGTGGGGGTCAGTGTTGCTGCGAACAAGATCCCTGGCATTCGTGCGGCGATTTGTCACGATACCTATTCCGCACATCAGGGCGTCGAGCACGATGATATGAACGTCCTGTGCATTGGTGGTCGGATCATCGGCTCGGAACTCGCATTCGAAATCGTCGAAGCGTTTCTGGCGGCTTCCTATTCTCCTCAGGAGCGACACGCTCGCCGGCTAGACAAGGTGCTGGAAATTGAGCGCAAGGGCCTGGAAGCACTGAAATAACGAAATGCTGGCAGACCAGATTCTCGCTGGCAAAGCAAATCCACCATCACCGAGCACAGACCCCTTCGCGAGCCCCCGCCTGGGCTGTTCGATTTGCTCTCCTTGGACCGGGTTCTCCTTCCTCTTGGATCGGCTTTCTTCCGATCAGGGAATTCGAAATAACTGAGCTTAGGCGTTGTAGGGTTTTTTCTGCTTTGCTAGGTTACGAAAACTGGTCGCGACAGGACACGGTGTTCGCGTGCGCGCATTTCGACGACCCCGCCCGTTCCTCTAACCCTCTGAGCGACGTTCACGACCCGGTCGTCGGTCGATTCTCCAACTCGCTCACCACTGGAAACCGCAATGGTAAACCGAAGCCTCATCCGCAACCTCGACGATGAAGATATCGCCAATGAGCTGGCGGTGCTCGCCCCTGAAGAACAAGCCGACGAATGGATCTTGGAGTGGCTGGAGCGAGAACAGCAAGACTACGCACAAGGCGAGATCGTTGACGGCCGAATCGTCGAAGTGAACGACGAATGGGCACTCATCGACGTTGGATTCAAAAGCGAAGGCACTGTCAGCCTATCCGAGTGGGGCCCGGAAGAAGACAAGCCAACCGTCGGCGATACCGTCAAAGTCCTCATCGAAGAGATGGAGGACGAACTGGGTGCGGCCGACGATCCTTATGGAATGATCTCGCTGAGCAAGAGCAAAGCGGAAAAGATCATCGAATGGGAAAAGATCATTGGCCAAATCAGCGAAGGCCAGGTGGTCACCGGTACAGTCATTCGCAAGATCAAAGGCGGATTGCTGGTCGATATCGGCGTCAACGTCTTTCTGCCTGGCAGCCAAGTCGATATACGACGACCAGGAGACATCGGCGATTTCATCGGCCGTGTAATTCAAGCAGAAGTGCTGAAAATCGACGATACCCGCCGCAATATCGTGATTAGCCGACGCTCGCTGATCGAACGACAGCGAGAAGAAGACCGTGCCTACTTGATGAAGGAGCTGGAAGTCGGCCAGATCCGCAAAGGGATCGTCAAAAACATCGCGGATTTCGGAGCCTTTGTCGATCTGGGCGGCATCGATGGATTGCTGCATATCACCGACATGGCTTGGGAGCGAATCGGACACCCTACCGAAATGGTCTCGATCGACCAGGAAATCGAAGTCAAAGTGCTTCACATCGACCGCGAGAAGCAGAAAATCGCGCTCGGCCTGAAGCAAAAAGACCGCAATCCTTGGGAAAACATCGAAACAAAGTACCCCGTCAACTCGGACCACAAGGGCGAAGTCGTCAATGTGATGAGTTACGGTGCCTTTGTAAAACTTGAGCCAGGCATCGAAGGTCTGGTTCATATCAGCGAAATGAGCTGGACCAAGCGAATCAATCACCCCAGTGAATTGGTCAATATTGGTGATGAAATCGACGTCAAAATCCTTGGAGTCGATCCCGAAGGGCAGCAACTCAGCCTGGGTATGAAGCAAACCCAGAAAAACCCATGGGACGAGGTCATTGACCGCTATCCTGAGGGCCAAGATGTTACGGGCAGGGTTCGCAACCTGACCAATTATGGTGCCTTCATCGAGCTCGAAGAAGGAATCGACGGCTTGCTGCACGTAAGCGACATGTCCTGGACTCGAAAGATTGGTCACCCCAGCGAATTGTTGGAAAAAGGCCAGGAAATCAAGTGTCGCGTCCTCAGTGTGGACGAGTCCCGGCGCCGGATCGCGCTTGGACTGAAGCAGCTTGATAACGATCCCTGGGATGGCGATATCCCAGACAAGTACCAGCCAGGCCAACTGGTCAAGGGAACGGTTACTAAGATCACCAATTTTGGGGTCTTCATCGGGCTCGAAGACGGACTGGAAGGATTGCTGCACATCAGCGAGTTGTCCGATCAGAAAGTCGAAGACCCGGAGGAAATCGTCCAAGTCGGGCAAGAAATCGAGGTCAAGGTACTCCGAGTTGATACAGATGAGCGGAAGATTGGACTGTCACTCAAACGTGTCGATTGGGGCGAGGAACAGGAGCGAGCTGCTGCCGAAGCCGAAGCCGCTGAGAGTAGCAACATGACCTCGGTTGAAGAAGGCGACCTGAAAGGTGGTCTAGGCGGTGGCGACGGGCCTCTGATCCCAACTGGCGGTTGAGAGAAGGCTAAATGAGTAACCGCCGGACGACCGCCGGCGGCTGACTGGACTTATTAATCATCCCGGGTTAACCCAACTGAATTAGCTCCACCGGAACCCAAAAAAGCCGACGGGAAAACCCGCCGGCTTTTTTACTATTCTGCGACGATGGCCGAAAAATCGACCAGAGTCCGTCAAGAAAAGGGACGCTTCCCGCCCCGCGTGCGATACGCTCTAGACCAAGTTTTTGCGAACGGCCCAAACAGCTGCCTGGGTTCGATCGCTGACTCCAATCTTTCGAAGGATGTGCTGTACATGCTCTTTAACCGTTTCATAACTGATTCCAAGCATCTTCGCGATCTCTTTGTTGGTCAGGCCCAACGCCATCTGACGAAGCACTTCGCTCTCTCGCTGAGTCAGCGGAACCTCAATATCTTGGCTGAGTCGTGGGGTCGCTAACGCACCCGTAACACGCCTGAGTTCCTCGCGTGTCCAAGCCGACTCGCCAGCGGCGGCTGTCTGCAGAGCTTCTACCAAACGCTCTCTAGGAGCCGATTTCAGCACGTAGCCGGCAGCACCCAACGCGACTGCGCGTGCGACGTAGGTGGGATTGTCGTACGCAGAAAACAAAACGATCGGAAGATCTGGGTGATCCAGCTTCATCCGCCCGAGGGCGTTCAAGCCATCACCTCCCTCCATCCGAATGTCCATTAACACAACATCCGGTGCCTGATTCTCGATCGCCTGCAATGCCTCCGCTGCCGAACTCGCTTCGGTTTCTACCTGCAACTCGGTGCCTTCAAGCATCAGCCGAAGGCCCAAGCGGATTACCTGGTGATCATCGACAATCAGTAGTTTTTTCATCATTTTCGCTCGCTTAGTGCGTTACAGGCGTCCTGCAAGAATCCGGTGAAGAAGATAATTGGAATAGGAAGGAAGAGCGGGTTTGCCGCAAGTTCAATTCATGTAGTTACATGAAGGCATGTTGATCGTACGGGGCAGTCAAACCAGTAACACCATTCTCACTTTGCATCTGAAATTTAAATCCGGTCGATCGCGATGCTAAGGAACCCAATCAGGGAGCAATGTAGGCCTATCTAGGTCTAAGGTACCCCCCGTCTATTTACTAATCGTACCCGAATTAACGGCCAAGTCTTTGTGGAATACCCACCGAAAGGTAACCAATCGCAACCAACCTAGTGGGTATTGCAAAAATTCACCGAGAATCGTGGGGTCAACCATCAAAACACGTGGTTCGGAAACCCGCATGCGAATCTCCAGAAATTCGGCTTTTACGCTTTAAATCTTAACGACTCTTGACCCAGATCCCGGCTAGGCCGCTGCCTGGGAGTCAGAAACACGTTTCGCAGCGACCAAATCCCTGTACCGCATCAGCAATTGTTTCATCCAAAAGATTAAGTAGACATTGCTTACAAATGAGATCAGCAGCAACCAGGTAACCAGGGGCTCTGAACTCTGACGACGGTTCGCCAATGTTGAGTCACGATGACTCCCGGACGCGACTGAGTGCGGATCAGATAGGCCCGTAGCTCCCGCGAATGCACTTCCGGAGTTTGGTTTACCCGCTCCAGCAGCCGTTGAAAGGCTGTTCTGCTGAGGCCGTTGATAGGTTGTTGGTGACCCAGAATTTGGGTCAACAGCCGCCCCCCCCGCTGTGTGTGGATTAACGTAGTTTGTCGGCGCGTGTGTGACGGTTCGCGCAGCGGGCGTTCCGAGTGATGCCATGGTGGAGTTTCCAGCTGGAACATTCCCAATCGCACCACGTGAACCGGCGTTACCTCGGGTCTGGTTTCCCTGCGCGAAATGACTGTCCGGTGCGAAATGACTGCCCCGCGCGAAATGGCTGGCCTGCGTTTGCAATCCCGATTCCAGAGTCCCTTGGCTCGCCGTCGAAGGAATCGGCTGGTGTCGGATTTGCCCCGGGTTGGAGACATAATTTGCCCCAGAATGAGTGTTCGTGACGGGACGCCCATCTCGGTCAATCTGATTGCCGTAAATATCTACCGACCACCCACCGGCAGCAATTTGTGCAGGAGTCAACATCGAGCGGTTCGGTGCCGTTGACGTATTGGTGGGGTTCCTAAATGGATTACCTTCAGTATTCGTCGCCGACATTCCATTCACGCTGCCAGTGCCGCCAGTCGGAGTGGCGTTATTCGCAAAGCCGGAGTTACTCCAAGTCGGATCATCCGCCGAAACCGCCGAGGGGGCGCGTCCAAACGTATCACTAGCATTCAATCCAGCCGGTGTCCCGCTGGACGAACTACTAGCGGTCGGTGGTAGCACAGGCGCAGACGATACAACCGAATTTGGATTGGTTGTCGTGATCGATGGCTGGTTTTGCCCAAGCTGAGACCACTGACTATCGCGAGAATTCGTCGGATCCGTTGAAGGCCCACCCGGGCGGACCGTTGCCATCCCTGTAGTTAAACCGGCCGAATTTGCAGCGTTGTTGCTTACGTTTGATACTGCATCACGATCACGGCCGGTGAAGGGAGGCAGTGTCGTGCTGCCAGGTATTCTTGTCGCTGGTGGCGGAATGACATTCCGAGCACTTGAATCGGCAGGTTTTGCCGGATTGGAAATTTCTCGACCAGCTGTTTCGACCTGCGGTGTTGTGGCTGGTGCTGGACTACTCAAACTCGGCGGCAAGGCAAACCCGGACGCGCTCATCGTGTTACCGGTCTGCGGTTTCATCACCGCTTGGTTGCTGCCAGATTCGATCCCCGCGATTGGGATCACCATCGATGAATCGGACATTTCAGGAATTGGAATCAAAGCAGCATCTTCTGCTGCAATCCCCGCTCCACCAACACCGAAATTCGCCGAGCGGCCACTCTTTGAAGGCATTGCCGGCGGAGTGATCCGCGGAAGCGGACCTTCGCCAATCTGCACAACAACCCTCGAAACCTGTCCACGAACAGCCGGATCGATCGTGCTACTAATCTGCCCAAGACGCGGCAATTCCTGGAGTTGCTCGGGCGGAACCTGGATAATGTATTCCACTCCGCCTCGATCATCGGGTTTCCAGCCGTATGTAATGCCGCCTGCGGCGAGCAACGACAACAGCGTGGTGATTCCACCCATCGTTTCATCCTTGAATAACGACTCTTCCCAACCTAGGTCGATTAGATGGTAATCGTGCCGACCGGTTCATGGAAAGAGAGAAATCACCAGGCGGGACTCAACTACTCCATCAAAGATCGATAGCTGGTAATCAATTGGTTGCTAGCTAATGCGATTTCATCCATCGAGTTGAAACGCCCAACCCCTAACCGAACACTGCTGGCAGCCTGGGAATCATTCAAACCGAGTGCCGACAATACATGGCTCGGCTTCGCTTCAGCTGCACTGCAAGCGGAGCCACCGCTAAAAGCAATGCTGGTGGTGGCCGCCATCCAAGCCTGGCCCTGCAGATTGGGTAGGCGAAAATTAAGGTTTCCAGTTAATCGCGAGCCTCCACTCATTGCTGGGCCATTCAACTGTATTCCCTCGATTGATGTGTTCAGGGAATGCCAGAGCGCATCACGAATCGACCGATCCCGCTCTGCAGTTTGGCTGATTCCCTGAGAACAGAGCCGCAATGCGGTAGCAATCCCGATGGCGCCGGCCGGGTTCACCGTACCGCTGCGCAGACCATGCTGCTGTCCGCCACCGACCATGAGCGGCCGAAGTCTAACACGTCGATTGGAGTTCCCGATGACAAGTAATCCGGTCCCCTTGGGTCCGTAGAATTTATGCGCAGTCGCACTCAGCAGATCGACGGCGACTTGCTTTGCATCCACCGACAAACGCCCCACGGCCTGGGTGGCATCGCTGTGAAACAATGCCCCGGATTGATGACAGAGATCGGCGATCTCGGCCATCGGCGCAATCGCACCGATTTCGTTGTTGGCCCACATTACCGATACCAACGCAGTATCGTCGTCGATTGCATCGGCCAACTGATTCAAATCGACCACGCCAGCGTCCGCTTCTCCGTCCTGGACGACTGGAACTCGCGTGACGCGAAACCCTTGCCTTTCCAAGACATCGAATACATCCAACACAGCCGGATGCTCCGTTGTCACAGTCACAATGTGCCGCCGTTTTTGTCTTGGATGCGTACAGGCTCCAAGAATGGCCAAGTGATTACTCTCGGTGGCCCCACTGGTTATCACAATCGAATCGGCCGGTACACCAAGATCTTCGGCCAGACTTTCGATCGCCTGTTCAACCGCGACCTTGGCTTCCTGCCCCAAAGGGTGACTGCTATGAGGATTTCCGTATTGCTCACTGAACCACGGCAACATCGCATCGACCACGCGAGGATCGCAACGCGTGGTCGCATGATTATCGAGGTAAATCATCTTGCAGTTTTCTCCAACCAATCATCATTTGCCGACGTTCAAAACCGAAGCGTTGGCGTCTCTCAGCTGGCTTCGTACAACGCTTTGATTGCCAATTGACTCCAGGTTTCTAAACGATCCATTTCTTGAATCAACTGCTCGACACTAACGAATCCACCTTCTGCCAAGTCAGACTCGTTGCTGCGAACATCAGGTCGCTCCAAGACAAACCGATGCACTACCCCGAGGTGAACCTGCCCCACTTCGTTTGACGGATCGTAAATCAAGCCATCACGGTATTCCTGATAAGGGGAACCCAAGCAAACCTCTTCTTCCAACTCTCGACGCATTCCGCTCGAGTAGGGGTCAGCCCCATCAGCAGCATCCTCACGACTGATGTGCCCACCAATTCCAACGCTGCGTTTCGCGTGCAATCGGGACTCTCCCCCCCCACCACCACGGGTGTAGGCAAATAGCTTCTTACTGCCGTTTTCGTCAGTCCACTCCAACAAAACGTAGGGAATCAGTTGCTTGTAACTTGGATCTGTTTCCATTTCGCTGCGTGGTTTGAACGACAGCTGATCGCTTTGCAAGATGGGGATGAGGAACCTATCGACGTCGGCTTCAAAACCTTCGAACTCACCGATTTCTCGAATAACAAACTCAGGAATGACAAGGATGTGCTCTTCTTGGAACGCCACGATCAAACAACTCCTAAAGGTAGTCGAACAAGTTGTCCTATCGTAACGAAACTAGGCTCCGCTTCTAGATTGGGAAACCATAACTTCCGCCTCGACTGGGATATCAACCAACCGAACGGACGTTCGGGTATCTGGAAAAAGGGCAAAGCGGCGAAACAAAAAAGGGGCGATGAATCGCTTGCGTTGCCTACAGAGCATCCAAACGATTAGTAATCACTTCTTCATTGGAATCCCCGTCCAGAAATTCCCGGCTCCACGATGAAGTCCCAACCTTATTTCTCGAACCGCGAAGGCTCCTCCATCATGGCAGCGTCTGAATCACGTTGGCAACTTTTAGTGCTCAAGGACCGTCGGGGCACGGCCCGTTCAGACTGTTTGTTTCAGATGACGGTAGGCTTTTTCGGTGGCAATCCGTCCTCTTCGAGTTCTTAAAATGAGCTCGCTCCTCAGCAAAAACGGCTCGACTTCGTCCTCGAGAGTGTCGCCACTAACATTCATTGTGTGTGCGATCGCCTCTAATCCGGCGGGACCACCAACAAAGATCCGCGTCAGCGTATCGAGGTAGCCACGGTCCTGCTTATCTAAACCGAGCGAATCGATCCCGATCATATCAAGTGCCGCCTCGGCGATTTTCGCGTTCACCTTGCCATCAGCTTTACTTTGCGCGTAATCACGAACCCACAACAGGCGATTATTGGCTAATCGCGGTGTACTGCGACTACGAGCAGCGATCACCTCAGCAGCAGGATCATCGACCGACACTGACAACTTTTTCGAATTGCGACGCACAATCTCGCAAAGTTCGCTGGCGACATACCAACCGAGGTGTTCGCGAATTTGAAAACGATCACGCAACGGTGCGCTCAGCATCCCGGCCCGTGTCGTTGCCCCAATCAGCGTGAAGGGTCGCAATTCATAATTCAAAGTACGAGCGCTAACACCTTCGCCCAAGACGATATCAATGCGATAGTCTTCCATCGCCGTGTAAAGATAGTCCTCGACGGTCCGGGGGACCCGATGAATTTCATCGATAAAAAGAACGCTGCCCTCGGAGAGATTGGTCAGATACGGCAACAGGTCTTTGGGTGCTTTCAACCCCGCCCCATTTGCCATTTGAACGGTGGCACCCATTTCCTGCGGAATAACCGTCGCAAACGTGGTCTTCCCCAAACCTGGAGGCCCATCAAACAGGATGTGCCCTAGCGGTTCACCCCGCCCCTGAGCAGCCTCAATTGCGATTTTCAATCGCTCAATGACATCGCGCTGCCCCACCATTTCGTCCATGCGACGAGGGCGCAGCGAGCTATCCTGTTCGCTTTGGATCTCGGCCGGCATCGCGGTCTCGGGATCCGTTTGTTGGTAAACTGCTTCTCGTGCCATCGACGGTTTCACTCCCTTGCGGTTTACTAGTTTTACCTCCTGACACCGCGGTTGCGAACCGCAAAACCTGAGTTGAGTGTCTCATGCCCCCCACTAACCAGTTTTCGGCTCACTGGCATGGATTTACCCAGATGGCTGAATACGAGCCACTGGTGATTCGCCATGCCCTGGGCTGCACCTTAACTACCACCGATGGTCGAGAGCTCATTGACGGTGTGGCAAGTCTGTGGTGCAACGTGCACGGGCATCGCCACCCGAAACTAGATGCTGCCGTACGCGAACAGCTCGATCGTGTCGCTCACATCACCACCTTAGGCATGTCATGTGAGACAACTGAACACCTCGCGGAAATGCTGGTCGCGATCTCGCCAGGCGATTTACAGCACGTTTTTTTCAGCAGCGATGGCTCTTCCGCCGTCGAATCCGCACTCAAAATGGCATTCCAATATTGGCAGCAAAGACCAAACCCCCAACCACAAAAAACACAATTTCTTGCGTTAGGCCAAGCTTACCACGGTGACACCACTGGATCTGTTTCGTTGGGCGGAATCAAATTCTTTCACGATCTTTTCGCACCAATTCTTTTCTCACCGGTTCGCGGCCCGGTTCCCTGCAGCTATCGACTGCCCAACGGTATCGGTATCGAGCAAGCGACGGAACATTATGCCGGTCAAATCGAGGAGTGCCTGCGAAAGCACCATAACCAACTGGCCGCAGTCGTCATGGAACCACTGGTTCAGGGCGCGGCTGGCATGATCACACATCCAGCCGGATTACTAGCCAAGACCCGAGCCCTGTGTGATCAATACGATGTGCTGTTAATTGTCGATGAAGTTGCCACCGGATTCGGACGCACTGGTAAGCTGTTCGCCTGCGAACACGAGCAAGTAACACCTGACATCCTTTGTCTGGGAAAAGGCCTCACCGGCGGTTATCTACCGATGGCCGCCACGCTGGCACGGACCAAGATTTTTGAAGCATTTCTCGCGAATGCAGCCGATGCCAAACAATTTTTTCATGGACACACATTCGGCGGAAATCCGCTGGCCGCCGCTGCTGCGATTGCCTCGATCAACTTGCTTCAGCAACCCGAACTGCTCGAATCAGTCAATAGAAAAGCCGGACAGCTTCGCGAACGACTCAATCAGCTAGTCAAACATCCCAACGTAGGTGACATTCGGGGCAGAGGCTTCATGGTTGGCATCGAGGTCGTTGCCGATCGGCAAACGCGAGCCAGCTTCCCCAGCACCACCCAACTTGGACGACGAATCTGCAAGCGTGCTCTCGACCACGGAGTATGGATTCGACCGCTGGGAGACGTAATTATCTTGATGCCACCGCTGGTTATAGGCGATGAACAGCTAGCAACCTTGTCCAACGCTGTTATTCAATCCATTGAGCAAGAACTCGCCTCCGAGAAGGGCGATGCGGCTCAATTGCTCAGTAGTAGGTGAGTGATAATGGACGAATCAAGCAAGAAATCGGATTCTGAGCAACATTCGGATACGGAGAATCCACTGATCGACTTCAGCGACGCGGCGGTCGTGGCCAAGTATGAACCTTACTTGCGGATGCTCGCCCGCACCCAGCAGCGGCGGGCATATCAAGCCAAAGTGGGCGCGTCGGACATGGTCCAGCAAGCAATGTTGCAGGCAGTGCAGGGACTTGACGGATTTCGAGGCCAAACCGAGGCGGAGTTCCGAGCTTGGCTGCGAAAGATACTTAGTCACCACTTATGCCATCTCGACCGAGATATGCATCGCGACAAACGGGACGTCCGTCGCGAGCAGTCAATGGAGCAAAAGCTGGCGAAATCATCGCTACGTTTGGAAGGCTTGTTAGCCGTGAAAGGCCCGACACCCAGTCAAAAAGTCGCCCTGGGCGAGCATGTGATACTCGTTGCCGAGGCCGTCGAGCGGCTGCCCCAATCTCAGCGTGAAGCGATCCGACTGCACTACCTGGAAGGCCTGAAATTGAGTGAAGTTGCCGAAAGAATTGACAAGACAACTGGGGCAGTCGCTGGGCTGTTGCACCGGGGCATGAAGGCACTGAGGTCACAATTGGATCAGTGAGGCGAGTCTCGGTGGCTTTGCGCGGGCCCCATCTCGCAGCTACGTTGGTATTAGTATCTC
>JAYZAR010000412.1:0-2990 GCA_036339635.1 Planctomycetota bacterium
GGGCCTGTTATGAGGAGCCCACAGCACGTTTGAAAGGAAAGTCTTCAATGGCCTGGCGTCTTGAGGGCATCGGATTTGAATCGGAAGGGGCGATCCTGATTGCGGTTGGGATTGGTTTTGACGGTCCTGCAGAGTGGGGCCCCTTTCGTCGATCCTTCAGGTCTAGCAAACTACCACTTGGGAGTGGGGATTGATTGGTTGGCGGCATTCTTGCGTCACGAGTTGCCCTGCCCTTTTTTTCGGAAATCCGACCCGGCGCAGGACCCGCCAAAATGAAATACGTCATTGTTATCCCGGATGGTTGTGCCGATGAGCCAATTCCAGAATTAGACGGCAAAACACCCCTGCAAGTCGCCAGCATGCCAGCTTGTGACGATCTGGCCGCACGTGGTGCCTTAGCGTTGGCAAACAACACACCGGCGCACTTGCCGGCTGGCAGTGAGGTCGCCAATCTTTGCTTGCTCGGGTACGACCCGGACATCTATTTCACGGGACGAGCCCCTTTGGAGGCTGCGGCGCAAGGGATCGAGCTAGAAGCTCAGGACTGGGCGGTACGCTGTAATTTGGTCACGATTCAAGATCAGGTGATGGTTGATTTTACGGCTGATCACGTTTCCACAGAGGAGGCAACGGAGTTGCTCAGAACCGCTCAGGCAGAATTGCTGGGTCGTGAGTTCTGTGGCGGCCGTTTTCAATTCGTCCCAGGGGTCAGTTATCGAAATTTGCTGCTTTATCGTGGCGATGAATCTGTCTCGCCACCCTTTTCGAAGGAGACTCGTACCAGCGCGCCCCACGATCTGACAGATCTATCGGTAACCGATGATTTTCCCCGCGGGCCTGGCAGTGATGCGTTGGTTCAGTTGATGAATGCTTCGGCCGATTTGTTCGCTGACCATCCGGTGAACCAGGCCCGAGTCGCCGCTGGAAAACGTCCCGTCACCAATGTTTGGTTATGGGGCTTGGGTGGCGCACCAGTTCTTCCATCATTTGAAGAACGGTTTGGGGTTCGTGGCGTGATGATCACCGCGGTTGATTTATTGCGTGGGATCGCCGCCTTGGCTGGGTGGCCTCGAGTGGAGGTTGAAGGCGCGACTGGTTACCTCGATACCGATTACGCAGCGAAAGGGCGGGCAGCGGTTGAGGCGTTGCAGGAATACGATCTCGTTTGTGTCCACGTCGAGGCTCCAGACGAAGCGTCCCATGAAGGTCGGCATGACGCGAAAATCGAAGCATTGCAGCAGATTGACAGCCATATCGTCGCTCCGCTCATCGAAGCACTCCAACAGTATGACGAGTATCGTGTATTGGTGACGCCGGATCATCCGACTCCCTGCAGCACCAAGAAACATAGTCATGGAATGGTTCCGTTGGTTATGGCTGGAAGCGGCATCAAACCTGACGACCAGGCGACCTACGATGAAGTGGCCGCCGAATCGGGCGGGCGGCGGTTTGATCATGGATGGGACCTGATGGACGCGTTTATTCGGCGCTAGGCATCACGCGTTTCCTTGGCACTTGTATCCACATCTTTTGAAACAGTATCACATTACCAAACCATGTCATTGATCGTTCAGAAATTCGGCGGCACGAGTGTGGCCGATGTGGAAAAGATTCGCGCTGCGGCACGAAAGGCAATTCGCGCCCAACGACAAGGTCATCAGGTAGTGATGGTCGTCAGCGCGATGGGAAAAAACACCGACGGCTTGTTAGATCTTGCCGGCCAGATTTCTCGCGAGCCACCGGCTCGCGAGATGGATATGCTGCTTAGCACCGGCGAGCAGGTGAGCGTCGCGCTGGTTGCAATGGCCATCCACGATTTGGGGGCGAAAGCAATCAGTTTGACCGGTGGTCAGATCGGTATGAAGACGGATAACAGCTTCAGCAAGGCCCGCATCCAGTCTATCTCGACCGAACGCATCAGGCGGTTGCTCGATGGTGGCAACATTGTGGTTGCCGCTGGCTTTCAAGGAATCGATGACGATTGGAATATCACGACCTTGGGACGGGGTGGCAGTGATACAACGGCTGTCGCGCTGGCCGCGGTACTTGGTGCCGATGCCTGTGAAATTTATACGGATGTCGACGGTGTTTACACGACGGATCCACGGTTGTTGCCTGAAGCTCGCCGAGTCGATGTGATCAGTTATGACGAGATGCTTGAATTGGCAAGTCTGGGCGCTGGCGTGATGCACAGCCGATCGATCGAGTTCGCAAAGAAATTTCGCGTGCCGATCCATGTGCGAAGTAGCTTTTCGGATACCGAAGGAACGATGATCGTTGCCGAGGCCGAATCGAGTTCTCAGCCGGTGAGCGGTGCTGCAATGACACCGGACGAAGCTCGCGTCACCGTTCTGGGAGTTCCCGATGTGCCGGGCAAGAGTCGTCAAGTCTTTGCAGCCATCGCTGATCGTAAGATCGCCGTTGATATGGTTGTTCAAAACGTCGGGACCAACGGACGGGCAGATGTTTCCTTCACCGTTGCAAGACCAGAGTTGTCCAATACGCTTCACGCGGTTCACGCGGTTTTGGGTGAAGTTGGTGCGCAGGGAATGACGCATGATGAGCAGGTTTCCAAAATCTCGGTGGTCGGCCAAAACATGGCGACGCAAACAAGTGTTGCCTCGCGAATGTTCCGTGCACTTTCAAATGCCGGCGTCAACATCCAGATGATTACGACCAGTGAGATTAAAATCTCGACGCTTGTCCCGAAAGACCAGGCCGATCGAGCGTTACGGGCTGTTCACGAAGAGTTTTTGTTGCATCAACGTCCGGCGGACGCGAAGTCGTGGGGGCAAATCAAAGCCGAGCGTCGCGACAGTGCGGATGTGAATACGTTGGTCAGTCGCCTGCAGGATGACGCGTTGGAAGCCCTGACGTTAACGGGTATCTCGGTCACCGAGAGTCAGGCCCGTGTCACGCTGTATGGTGTTCCTGATCAGCCCGGAGTTGCTGCTGATATGTTTGAAACAATTGGAGAAGCGTCGATTTTT
>JAYZAR010000413.1:0-5792 GCA_036339635.1 Planctomycetota bacterium
TCGCTTTCCGCTTTTTAAATAAAGCACCACGCCGTCGTCGACGCCTTCGATTCTATCCAACGATTCGTTGTGCCGGATAATGACACCCTGATCTCTGAGGTGGTAAGACAAGGCATCAATGATTTCGTCGTCTAGGAATTCAAGCAATTTGGACCGGGTGTTGACCAAATTTACTTTGACACCGAGGTTGCGAAACATCGACGCATACTCAACGCCAATCACGCCTGCACCATAAATGCTGATTGAACCAGGGCGATGGTCCATTTCAAGGATCGTATCGCTGTCGTAAATGCGTGGGTGATTGAAATCGACCGCCGGCGGGCGGTAGGGCCGGGAACCGGTAGCGATCACAAAGTGTTTCGCGGCGATCGGTTCATTGCCGTCGATCGAGATGGAATGCTCATCGATAAACTGAGCTTGGCCGCGAAAGATTGGTACGTCATTACGATCGTAAAACGACTGACGCATCGAGACCTGTCGCCCAATGATTGCTTCTGTGCCCCGTTTTAATTGTTCCATCGACGGGGTTGTTTGCATGCCCATCTCTCGGAAAACCGGGTTTTTGAGGGCGTCCATTGTGCTGGTGATCGTATGTCGCAATGCCTTGCTAGGTATCGTTCCCCAGTGAGTGCATCCACCGCCAATCTGGCCATATCGCTCGCCAACGGCGACTCGCAGACCACCTTTTGCGGCCTGCATCGCCGCCCCTTCCCCTCCTGGACCTGTGCCAATCACGAATAGGTCGTAGTCGAACGGTGAATTGTTCATAATGTCATCCTCGCCGGTCCACGATCAAAAGATTACCTCAACCACAAGAATGATTTTGCAATGTTGTTAGCTTGCGTCCAGACGGGTGTCCGTTTTTCTGATGTGCCTGGGAACTTGCAATGTGTCATGGATTGGATCGACCTGGCGGGGAAATCAGGGGCTGATCTGGTTGTGATGCCTGAATGCATGCTGAGCGGTTATGCCTTCGACAGTCGTCAGGACGCGTTGCCCCATGCCGTACCAATTAGCGACCCAATTTTTGAACAAATCGCAGAGAAGACCGCTGAGTGGGGGCTTCATGTGACCTTAGGGTATTTGGAGGTAGATGGCGATCGATTGTTCAATGCGGCCGCCTTAGTCGGGCCCTGCGGGGTCATTGGCCGCTATCGCAAAGTCCACTTACCGCATCTTGGTATCGATCGATTTGTCGATCGAGGTGATTTTCCCTATCAGGTTCATGAGGCGGTTACTCAAAGCGGTGAAATCTGCCGAATCGGATTAGCGATTTGCTACGACTGTTCGTTTCCTGAGCCGATCCGCGTTCTTGCCTTGGAGCGAGCAGATGTGATTGCGTTGGGAACGAACTGGCCGAATGGGGCCGCCCATACGGCAGAAGTCGTTCCACCCGCTCGTAGCATGGAGAACCATCTGTATTTTGTGGCAGCGAATCGGGTGGGTGAGGAGAACGGTTTTGGTTTCTGTGGCTGCAGTTCAATTTGTGGGCCCGACGGCGTTGTGCTAGCCAAAACCGGCAGTGACGGCGAAATGATGCTTTTAGCCGAGGTCGACCTCGCATTAGCGAGAAATAAACGGATTGAACGGGCTCCAGGTGGCGCCCACGTGATTCACCGCTTTGACGATCGACGTCCCGAATTTTACGGAAAGCTGAGCGGCTCCAATGAGTAGGAAAAGACTGCTAATTATTCGTTGTTAAGATGCGAGCGAGTTTCTGTTGTGTCTCGATTGCGTGTTGGTGAAAATCCACGCGGGCAAGATCCTCGATCGTCAAATCCGTCGCGTAATCGCGTTCAATTTGTGTTCGGAGTAGCTCGTATTTTGCTTCGGTTAAGCGAGAGCAACTGGGAATCGTGTCGATTAGACTGTCCGAAACGGGAACTCTTAAACGCAGGCAAGCTGGTCCACCACCACCCGACATGCTCTGATCCAAGTCGACATAGTGGATTGATTCAAAGACTCCTTCCCCACACCAAGTCTCAACTAATTTTCTTGCCGCAGGCTCTTGCTCGACTTGGCGTGTGCAGATGATGCGAGGTGCTGCTTCGCAGGGGGTCGAGATGATTTGGCTGTTGAACAGGTAGGTCGCAACAGCCTGTTTTAGACTGAGGGATTTAGCGGGAACGGCGATTCGAATTAATTCCCGATCGTGCAATTGTTGGTAACGATCTTCGATCCTATGAAGAATCGCATCTGCATCGATGAAGGCTGTTGCATGGTGGATCAATCGGTCTTGGTGGCTCATTGCAACCACGTCATTGTGGAATGCGCCAGCATCGATTGCATCGGGATGTTGCTTCAGAAAAAAAATGTTTTCATCCGGTAAGCGATGCCGTCGTGCGATTGCTTCGCATGCTGCTCGCGATTGCCGTGGCTGGTGATGGGTTGGCGCGGGGTCTCCGTCACCATAAATAAACAAATGAATACCAGGTTGCTTGCTCGACGTGCCAAGTCGCATGTGGTTGGCGGCCCCTTCGTCTCGCATGGCCGTGCCACCTGGTAGTTCAGCTGTGACGCGGCATGAGGGTGGCAACGCGGTACGGAGGTCTTGCAGTGTTTGAGCTGGCTCTGTTGTGCGATGGATGCTGGAAATCAAATTGGCGACCGTCAATTCCGTTTGAGGGTTCAGGTTGGCTTGCTGGTCGCCTCTGTTGAAGTGGCCGTTGATCGAATCGCTGGCCGGGCTGATGGTGGCCGCATTGGCGGTCCACATTGCCGAACAGCCGGTTGCAGCAGACAGCAATTGGGGAGCGATTTCTAAAGCTTGTTTCAACACGTCTTGATTGGTTCCCGAAAAACCAAGGCCCCGTAACAGTTGGAAATCGGGGCGACGTTGTGGCGGCGTGACGAGTTGCATCTGAGTCCATGCTGCGACCATCCGCATTTTCTCAAGCCCTTGGAGTGCCGCGGCCGCAGGATTCGAGCTTTTGCCAGCGTTTTGTTGGGAGGCAAGATTGCCTACACCAAGGCCACCGAAATGGTGCGTTGGTCCGACCAATCGATCGAGTTGCAATTCAACAAGGCTCACTTCGCAACACTCCAAGGATCACCATCGGTGAATTCCGTTCGCTGTAAGGAAGCGATCGGGTCGCTGCAAAAATCGATCGCGTGAAAACCTGCAGGGCGGTGGTTTCCGCTTGCCCCTAAACCACCGAACGGCAAGACACCAGCCGCTCCGGTGGTCGGACCGTTCCAGTTCACGACTCCGGCGCCGACCTGGTTAACGAATTGCTCAAACAATTCTGCTGATCCACCGAGTAGTGATGCGGCCAGACCATACGGCGTATCAGCGGCTGCCTGGCAAGCCGCCTCGAAGTTAGGGAAGCGTTCGATGACCAGCAGTGGGCCAAACCATTCCATTTCCCCAATCATCCGTCGTGCATCGTCATCAAGATCGACGGCTTCCAAGATGGCGGGGTGGGCTAAGCAGTCTGCTTGGCGATCGGATTGCCAAGGCAGAATTGGGTGACATCCGAGTTGCTGAAGTTGCTTGTAAGTACTTTCAATTTTTTCGGCAGCAGCGGATGAGATTAGTGGGCCCAAGTGCGGAACTGGTTGGTCGCCCGGCAACCCAACACGAAGCTGGTTGGTTATCTTGACGAGTGCTTCGATTTGCTGTGATGTTGAATCCCCCTCCACGAACTTGGCTCGCCTCGCACAGGTGAATCGTTGACCGGTGGAGATGAAGGCAGAGAACGACAGGTTATTAGCAACGCCTTGAGGATCGGCGTCTGGCATAACGACCACCGGGTTATTGCCGCCAAGCTCGAGTGCCAGCAGCACTTCTGGACGGCCTGCCAATTGACGGTGAATGGCACGACCCGCTTCGAGGCCGCCCGTCAAATAAACACCATTGATCTTGGGTGATTCGATCGCAGTAATGGCCGTTTCAACTCCGCCAACGATTAGCTGTAGTACATGCTCGGGCAGCCCAACACGCCGCCATGCCTCAAGCATCCACTGCCCAACAGCGGTTGCTTGATCACTCGGTTTGAAGACAACAGTATTTCCGGCCAGCAACGCGGGGATGATTTGCCCACCGGGAAGATGAAGCGGAAAATTATAAGGTCCGAGGACCAACGCGACGCCGATGGGTGCGTAGCGAACAGTTCGCTGGGGTGAATTCCCGTCACCTGCTACTAACTTTGATCGGCGTTGTTGTAGGGCTTGAATCGATAGTTCAGCTTTTGCGATTGCAGCAGCCACTTCACCGCTGGAATCCCACCGCAATTTCCCCACCTCCCAACACATTAAGTCGGCAACTTCATCGGCGTTTTTTTTCAAGTACGAGGCGTAATTGGGGACTAAATCAACGCGGTCCGCCAACTTGGTCGTCCGCCAAGATGCAAGTTGGTGATGTGCGAGGTGGATTGCTTGTTCCACCTTTGTGGGTGTTGAGATCGGTCCACTCCACACGACTTCGCCGCTGACGGGGTTATGACTATCGATATTCGTTGTCATTTTTATTCACTCCATTCGGCCGGTGGGGGCTTGACCTGCTTTGCCAATGAGGGCGGCATGCTTTCCTGATTTTTAATCATTCAACCTGCCCTGAGAGTTTACAGAGATGGAAAAGCACAAGAAAAGCGATTTCTCACTTTTCGAAGTGATTGCTGCCGCTTCGACGGGTGTATTCACACAAAAGTAATTCCGGTCACGCTGGTCAGCACCCAGATTAATGTCCGCGGGGAGTGCGTCGCACTGATCTTTTTTGACATCCTCGGTGGAGTTTCACCATGCGCAAGCAGATCAATGCTAGCACCATTTTTTTGTCGACCGAAACACGGCATGGCCTTATTTGAGGTGATTATAGTCGTCGGATTGTTCACGGCATCCGTTGCGGCAACGCTGATCATGCCGGATGTGGGTCGGCGCGCACGACGTTTGGTCGTCGGTGCAACGAACGAGTTGGCGAATTACTTGCAAACCGCATGGAGCATAGCAATTCCGAATCGGGCGGTTGTCTCTCTCCAGCGGCTTCAGTTGGGCAGGACGGAGACTTTGCGTATCACCGAAGATGCAGGGCCGGTTCGTGGTAGTCGTAGCTGGGAGTTGGATATCAGCGATGTGGTTGATCGACTTACCGGGCAGACAACGATCCAGTTTTCCTCCTCTGGCAAGCCGCGACGATCACGGACTGGAAAGCCAGACATGGCGGCTTAATGTGAGTTGTGACGGTGTACCGTGGTTGGAACAAGTTGGTGCGTTAAATGCCGTGTTGTGTGGGAAGCCGTTTGCCAAGCGTTTTTCGGCAAACGATTTTTCGATTCGCAGAGCACCATTCTGGTACTTCGCTCCTGGATATTTTGATTGGGGCAATGTTGCTTCCCTTGTTGCTGATCCCGACGGTCAAGTTGATGAGTGAATCACGAGCATCCAAGATACTTCTGAAGTTGCGTGATACCATTTTGTTTGACGTTGAAACACTCATCGACCAAACCAAAATCTCATTGGTCGACGCCACGTTTTTTTGAAGGGACCTACAAATCGGATATGGACGATCGGGGGACTTTGAATCTTGTTGACGGGGCTCCACTGCGGCAGCGTTTGCGAATCGGAGCAGATGTCACGATCACCATGTGTGATTAGTCAATGTTGTAGTCGATGTTTGGAAGATCAAGATCAGGACGGGCAACTAGATTCTTCAGAAATCACTGAGACGCTTCGAATTCAATGGTCAGCTCCATGATTCGAAGATCTATTTCTTAACGGGCCGGAATCGGTTTTTTTAAACTCGTTGTTTGCACCGGATTGGTTGCCATATTGATTCTCTCGCTGGTTGGAGTGAT
>JAYZAR010000414.1:0-4425 GCA_036339635.1 Planctomycetota bacterium
GGTAAAGGTGCCGCGTTTTTTTTTGTCGCTGAAGCGGAATTCGCGTCCGGAATATTCAGAACGGTACCGCAAGGGCATTTTACTTTCTTCCCGCGAAGGCTCTCCGCAACCTTAAGCTTTTTCCCGCACTTCGAACAACCAATAATCATGTTCTTCCCAACGCATATTGTTGAATGGCAGCGAGATTCTTTTCGTTGTAAAATTCGACTTGGTGGAGAGGGATCGATCTAAGAGAAGCCGCTTCCCCCCCCATAGTATGAATCCGCGGGGTTAGGTTATCAAGTAGTTTCCAAGTTACGCATTGGGGGATCCTGTTCGGTAATTACCAATCTTTGCAACCAAAGCAGTAGACTTGCACTCGCTGATTTGCTTTCCATGAAATGTCTTCTTGTTTGTTTTGTCATATTGGCTGCGTTTGAGCCGGGAACCGCCACTTCCGCGGTTAACTTCGATCACGAAGTTGTGCCGATTCTGCGGACCCACTGCGTGAAGTGTCACGGTGGAAACGAAGCGAAAGGCGGCTTCTCGTTGAACTCGCGAAAACTCTTCTTGGAAGGTGAGGCAGCCGATCCCGGCAACCCCGCGGCCTCTTATTTCCTGAAGTTGATCCGCTCGACCGATGTCGACTCGCAAATGCCGCCCAAAGATTTGCCTCGAGTTTCAGCTGAAGAACAATTGATCCTGACCCGCTGGGTTTCTGAACAAATGCCATGGACCAGTGGTTTCTCGTTCAGCCAGTTGAGGTACCAACCGCCCCTTCTGCCGCGGAAAGTTCCATTGACAGGTTCGCCAGAAGCTCACCCAATCAATCAAATTTTAGATCAATACCTCAATGCAAATAACCTGCCACCACTCGAGTCGGTGAATGATGCCACCTTCTTGCGTCGAGCCTACCTGGATCTAGTTGGACTGTTGCCGACACCCGAACAATTGCAAGCCTTCTTGGCTGACCGCAGCGATCGAAAGCGATCACAACTCATCGATGAATTGTTGGCACGCGATCTTGATTACACCGAGCATTGGCTCACCTTTTGGAACGACCTGCTGCGAAACGATTACACCGGCACCGGTTTCATCACCGGTGGCCGTCAACAGATTAGCGCTTGGTTGTATCGAGCATTAATCGAAAACAAACCGTTTGACGAATTCACCAGGGAATTGATCGCCCCCGAGAGCGGCGCGAGCCGCGGATTCATCGACGGCATCAAATGGCGCGGCAATGTCAGCGCAGGACAAACCAACGAGATCCAGTTTGCACAGAGCGTCGCGCAATCTTTTTTGGGCATCAACCTAAAGTGCGCCTCGTGTCACGATAGCTTCATCGATCGTTGGACACTCGATGAAGCTTATTCATTGGCTGCGATCTACGCGCAGAAACCACTGGAAATTCATCGCTGCGACAAGCCAATTAACGCGCGTGCCGAACCCGGCTGGTTGTTTCCCGAACTTGGCGATGTCGATCCAGGTGCACCTCGTGACGAACGATTAAAACAATTAGCCACCTTGGTCACGCATCGCGACAATGGCCGTTACACACGGACAATCGTCAATCGACTTTGGGGTCAACTGATGGGCCGAGGTTTGGTTCACCCACTCGATGCAATGCACACTGAACCGTGGAATGAAGACCTGCTTGATTTTCTAGCCGAGTATTTAGTCGAGAACCAATATGATCTGAAAGCGGTCTTGCGATTGATCGCAACCTCGGCAGCCTACAGCTCCCGTTCGGAAGTTTTACCCCAAGACCCGACCAATCAAACCGACTATGTCTTTCAGGGACGGCGCGCAAAGCGTTTGACCGCGGAACAATTCATGGACGCCGTTTGGCAACTCACCGGTGCCGCACCTACGGATTTTGACGCCCCCGTCATCCGTGGCCAAACCAACCTGGGCAAGGATGATCAAGGGACGGACGGAAACCCCACCGCTTTGCGGGGCGAATGGATTTGGGGTGACTCGGCAGCCGATGGCAAGGCCCCACCAGCCGGCGAAAAATTGGTGTTTCGCAAAACCATTCACTTGCCGTCGAAAGTTACAACTGCCGTCGTCACACTGACAGCCGACAATGATTTTGAGCTATATGTCGGTCGTCGCCGACTCGCAACGGGAAAGGATTGGACTCGTCCTCAAACCGTCGTGATCACCAAGAACCTGAAACCGGGCGACAACGAATGGATCGTCGTGGCAGGCAATGGTGGAGCCAGCCCTAACTTGGCCGGATTATATCTGGAAGCTCGCATCGTCATGGAAGACGAATCCTTGATCGAGGTGAGTAGCGACTCAAGCTGGCAATACAGCGAACGATTACCGACCGTCAAAAATCCGGGACGGTTAGGCAAGACGGTCGGTCCTTGGCGTCCGATTGTCTCGCTGGGCCGCCCCGGCGTTTATGCCCAAGTGAATGATCCAATCCGACGCGGCCTGACGATGGCCATGTCGTCCAATTCGACCATGGTCCGCGCATCGTTGGTCAAAAGCGATTTCTTGATGCGTTCACTGGGACGACCAAACCGTGATCAGATTGTGACCTCTCGTCCAAGTGAACTAACCACACTGGAAGCGATCGATCTAGCAAATGGCCAAACGTTGGCAACCGCGTTGCAACGGGGTGCAAATCAATGGTCCGATTCAGAACGGTCAACGGAATCCATCGTCCGAGAACTTTTTCAGTTCGCTCTCTCACGGAAGCCGACCGCCGCTGAGTTCAGTGTGATTCAAGAGAGCCTTGGTCATGAACTGACCGCTGAAGCATGCGAAGATCTGTTATGGAGTATTTGCATGATGCCAGAATTTATGATGGTAAGATAAGGGTGGTCTCGGCAAATCAAGCTGGCGACAAACAGACCATCTCGTTACCAGTATTCGATGGAATTAATTCGCAAAGCAAAAGCCCATGAAACAGGCGGCATCACTTCAACGACGTGAATTCCTAAGCAAGCTCGCCGCAGCGGGAACAGCGACCCTTGCCATGGATGCACCTCGTTTGCTCGCGGCTGATGACCCCATCGAACATCCCAAGGCAACCGCCGATTCCTGCATCCTGATTTGGATGGGTGGCGGCATGGCAGCACCCGAAACCTTTGACCCGAAACAGTACACCCCCTTCGAAATCGGTATGCCGGTCGAAAAGATGGTGAGTACCTTTCCGGCCATCGACACGGCCGTCGACCAGATCAAAATTTGCGAGGGACTGGAAAATATTGCTGGGGTGATGGACCGGGCGACCTTGATTCGTTCCGCCGTCCAGCCCGACCTCGGTAGCATTCTGCACTCGCGTCACCAGTACCACTGGCATACCGGCTATGTCCCACCTCAAACGGTTGCCTGCCCGCATATTGGCAGTTGGATGGCGAAGGTTCTTGGCCCACTCAATCCGGTGATTCCACCCTTCATCAACATCGGGCAACGTCTGGAAGGAGTCGGCGAGAAGGAAGAACTCAAAGCATTCACAACCGCAGGTTTTTTTGGCAGCGAATATGGCCCGATGAACTTGCCTTTTCCCAACGAGGCGGCCAAGTCAGTGATGCCACCAGACGGCATGAACGGACAGCGATTTGCCAACCGCGATCGCTTGTTCCGTAAATTGATCGACCGCAGCCCTCAACGCGACTTTCAGAGTGACTATCACCAACAGTCGATGCTGCGTTCACTCGACAACGCCTATCGCTTGCTAAGCAGTCCCGATCGAACCGCTTTTGACCTAACGCAGGAACCGAAGGAGAGTTTCGAAAAGTACGATACCGGCCGATTTGGTCAAGGTTGTTTGCTGGCGAGAAGACTGGTCGAATCGGGAGCTCGGTTCGTGGAAGTCACCACCGAATACGTCCCCTTCCTGCATTGGGACACGCATGCCGAAGGACACAATACGGTCGCCCGCATGCACCGAGAAATGGACCGCCCCATCGCCCAGCTGATCCGAGATCTCGAAGCACGAGGCCTGCTTGATCGTACACTCGTTATCATCGCGTCCGAATTCAGCCGCGATGCGATCATCGAAGGCAGGCCCGGTTCGAATGCGAACGACCAAGCCACCCACAAAGTCGACAAATTGGGCGAGATGAAACACTACGGACTGCACCGGCACTTCACCGGTGGCACCAGTGTCGTCATGTTCGGCGGAGGGGTGAAGCAAGGATTCTTATACGGCAAAACAGCAGAGGAGCGGCCCCTTGTGGCAATCGAGAATCCCGTCACCATTTCGGATCTGCATGCCACCATCATGACGGCAATGGGAATCAGTCCCAAAACAGGGTTTGAAATCGAGGGACGACCGTTTTACGTCACCCAAGATGCCAAAGGGGTCGCGGTGCGTGACATCTTTGCCTAGCTAGACAGTCCCGCGGTGAGTGCCATACTGAAGCCACCGAGAAACCGAGGGTCTGATTGCACCAGAGATTTAAAAGATGCGAGATTTGACAGAGCTCG
>JAYZAR010000415.1:0-20405 GCA_036339635.1 Planctomycetota bacterium
GTTGATCAAGCGGTCGATGTAGTGGTCAGGTGGTTGTGAGAGATCGGCGGTGATTAATTCGGCATTCACTCCGTGATCACGGCAGCGGGCGAGCGTGTCGGCAGCTGCACCATCATTTTTCAGTCCGAGCAACAGCAAATCGGCGCCCGCTTGCGCCATGGCGATGGCGATGGCGGCCCCAACACCCTGGGTTCCGCCAGTGACTAGTCCACAGTGACCCGATAGATCGAACGGGTTGGAAAGCATCGATGATTCTCCGGGAATAGAAGCAGTATCAGCTGCTATTTGAGTTCCGGACGGTCTTGCTCGGCATAGGCTCTCCAGTCCGCGACGGTTTGCTTTGAATCAAATTCCGCGTCATCAATGACGACCCGGTAGCTCAGGCGGATCGATTCACCGGACTTCAGCACCACACCTTCGGTTTTCTTTCCACCGACAAAGTGATGCACACCAAACGGATTGGCGGCGAACAGTCCATAGGTTCGAACATGCCAGCGGCATGGGTGCTGAAAACTTGAAGGATGATCGTGGATGGTGATGCCCGCCGGTCGGCCATCGACTGGACCGGTGTAATTGACCCAAGAAGATTTTTTTCCCCAGGCTTGTTTGTCGTTCAGACCTTCAGCATTGGTGATCTTTCCGCCAAGTTTAGCATCGACCTTCATCGTCCCGGCGATCCGCATGCCAAACGACCCTTCCTTAGTATCACCAAAGTTGACATCGCCGTCGGTCGCTTTCAATAAGAAATCGCAATCAATGATTCGCCTTCCTTTGATGGTGCGAAACTCAAATCGTCGTGTATCGGAGAGCAAGCGTTTGCCATCCGGTGCCAGCCAATCGTTTTCTGTCTGGATGATGACTGATCCATCATTGGTGGTGGCGGCCTCGCCCGTTCGCTGGATGATCTTGCCACAGTGAGCATCGTCGAGCCAGAAATCGACGCCATTGACGTCACCATGGGTCAGCCACATCGATCGATGGTGGTCATGATCACTGCGTTCGGATTTAGTTCCCTCCATCATCGGAAAATTACGCACCACGCGGCGACCATCGGCGCTTTGAAGCGGGTAAATGATTGGCTTGCCGTTACTATCCAAAAGGTAGCCGGCGAACAATTTGCCATCTTGCTCAATCGTCCAACCATTGGGGTCTTCGTTCCACCGTATTGCTGCTGCCGAATCCTCGCCGTGGGCCGAGACGGACGAGGCAATCAGGCCAAGACCGACAAGTAGGAAAAGGCAACAGGGAACTAAGCGGGCAAAATAAACAGTTTGTTTACGCATCGGTGATGGTTCTCCGGGGTTCAGCAGGGTTTCACAGGGTACACCACGGGAGCGTCGACGTTCTACTCTTGAGGGCTAGCGATCAGCGGAAGAAAACGTTTTTTTGGCTTCGATTAACATAGAGAGGTCGGAAATCGGCAACAATCAACTGCTGAGAGTTCCTGAGAACGGTTTCAGGCCTCGTGTTTGAGGCGTTTAAAGCCTACCTTTCTGTAACTTTTCTTGTCTCCGCCTATTCCATCTTGCCCCCCAAGACGACTATGAATCAATGGCGAATCGGAATTGCCAGTCACTCAATTGCTATGGCTCTCGTCGGATTGTTCTGCTGTGCCACTTCGGTCGATGCGCAGCGAAAGAGCAACACTGCACCGAGTCCAAAGAAAGCGAAGATCAATCTGCCCGCGAGTGTGCGGACCAAGCCAACCCCGAGAATGAATGTTGTCGCGGTGAATCCGAATACGCGCAGCAAAATTCAATCGGCAGCAGGACAACTCGACTACTACATCGAGTCAGAGCTCTCGAAGCAGAATCAACAAGCAAACGAAATCTCAAGCGATGAAGTCTTCTTGCGTCGGATCTATTTAGATGTGGCCGGTCGGATTCCCACACTCGCCGAGGCGAAAGCTTTCCTCGAATCTCGCAGCGAAACGCGGCGAGAAGATTTGATCGACCGTTTGCTGAGTAGTCCTGATTACGTCAGCAACATGTACAACTTTTGGGCCGACACATTGCGGTTAGTCGAGCGTCCCCAGGCCAATATTGTCGCTGACCCCTACCTCGGATACGTCAAGAACGTGATCCGTGAAAATAAACCATACGATCGGTGGGTTTATGAAATGCTGACTGCCGATGGCAAGTTGTGGGAGAATCCAGCCGTCGGATTTCAGTTGCGTGATGATGGCATGCCCCTGCCCTACATCGATAATACAGTGCGGATCTTTCTGGGAACACAGATTGGTTGTGCACAGTGTCACGACCATCCGTTCGATCAATGGAGTCAGTATCAGTTTTATGAGTTGGCCGCTTTTACGGCGGGTACCCGAACGAGAATTCAACGTGGTTCACCGGGATACCAAAAGCAGAATCCAGCTAATTTATTGATCAATGAGGCTCGCACGAAACATGACAAAGGACGTGTGCCAGGCGAGTTTCAACGGCTTGTGCGAGCCAATACCTATAGCGTTTCCGAGGTCAAAGCGGCGTTGCGACTGCCCCATGACTATGCATACGCCGATGCGAAGCCCAAGCAGGTGATCCAGCCCGCCGTATTGTGGGGCGAAGTGCCGACCAGCGCGAAAGATGGTACGCCGCGAGAGCAATTTGCGGCTTGGCTGACCAGTCCTGAAAACCCGCAATTCAGTAAGACATTAGTGAACCGCTTGTGGAAAAGATTTCTCGGGATTGGTTTTGTCGAGCCGATTGATGATTTTCGCGATGAGCATCCATGTACCAATGAGCGGGCGATGGATTTTCTCAGCGAACACTTAATCCGCAACAACTTTGATATGAAGGAGCTGATTCGCACCATTTTGTATAGTCGCACTTATCAGCGTGAATCGAGTGACTTTGAAATCACTAGCGGTGATCAGTATTTCTTTCCCGGCCCAACACTGCGACGCATGACAGCAGAGCAGGTTTGGGATTCGATTTTGACTTTGGCCGTCCGAAACCCCTGGCCTTTCAAGCGACCAACCGCAGCCGATATGGCACCGGTAATGGATGTCAATTTCGGGAACGCCGACTATGCATCGGTGAAAAAGCAATCGGAGAACTTTCGTGAAACTTATTTTTTGAGTCGTTACAAGCGTTCATTGAATGAACACGCTTATCAAGGCAACGTTTTGTGCCGCGCGAGTGAATTGCCGACGCCATTGCCAGCCGGTCATTTCTTGCGAGAGTTTGGCCAAGGTGACCGGCAGTCGATCAATGGCTCACAGCAAGATGCCACGGTCCCGCAGATCATGGCAATGTTCAATGGCCCGATCACACATGTGATGCTCGAGGCTGGGTCAGCGATCGTCGATAATGTGATTGAGATTAAAGAAACAAAAGATCGTATGGATGCAATTTTCTTGAGTGTTCTCAGCCGCAAGCCGAATCCGCGAGATCGACGCACCGCTGCCGGAGAGTTGTCGCGGATCCGAAATGATGCGGTCGGTTACGGCAACATCATTTGGGGGTTGCTCAATACGCGTGAGTTTTTGTTCATTCAATAACGAGTTTGCTCGAACAAACAGCAAGTGTTCCTCGGAGAAGATCCTGATGCCATCACCCGAAATTAGCGTTGAAGATCGTCGCGTCTTTTTGAAGACCATGGCGAAGCAAACCTTGGGAGTCTCTTTTGCCGGTTCACTCGCCAGCGGAAGTCTGTTTGAACAGTCGGTGGATGCGGCAGCAACGCCAAAGGGCAAGGCGAAGCACATCATCTACCTGTTCATGGAAGGTGCGATGACTCACTTGGATACCTTTGATCCCAAGGTGGGTGTGGAAGAAGCTGGCGAAACCAAACCAATTCAAACCCGTGTTCCGGGAATCCAGTTTGGCGATCGGTTTCCCAAACTTTCTTATCTGGCCGGCGCAATGGCGGTCGTGCGTTCGCTCACGACCGAAACGGGGGCCCACGATAAAGGCCAGTACCTGATGCGCACCTCTTACAAACAGCTGAACAGTATTCAGCACCCTGGGATGGGCGCCTGGATGGTTTCAGAGGCGGGGCGATTGAATACAGCTCTGCCCGGCAACTACGTCATCGGTGGCGGGAATCGGCATCCTGGTGCGGGCTTCCTGGAGCCGTCTCTTTCACCGGTCCCGATCGCGAACGCCAATGCAGGTTTGCAAAATACAAAGTTGCCAAAGTATTTGCCGTCCGAATTGTTCGATCGCCGGTTGACTTTGGCGTCTAAGTTCGATGAGTCATTTCAGTCGCGGCGTGAAAGCGGCCGCGTGAATGCTTACAACCAGTTGTATTCCGAGGCGCGGCGTTTAATGGGAAGTGAGCACTTAAAAGTGTTCGATATTAAATCTGAGCCGCAGGCGGTGAAGGATGCCTATGGAAGTAACGCACTTGGGCAAGGATGCTTGTTGGCTCGCCGATTGGTGCAGAGTGGCGCGAGGTTTGTGGAAGTCAGTTACGGTGGTTGGGATATGCACCAGGATTTGTACTCCTCCCTGAATGATCGTGCTGAACACCTTGATACAGCGGTTGGGAATTTGCTGCGCGACTTAAACAGTAAGGGCTTGCTTGATGAAACCTTGGTGGTGCTAACGACCGAATTCGGCCGCAAACCAAAGATTAATGCCAACGCCGGACGAGACCATCATCCTGGTGTCTTCAGTAGTCTGTTGATGGGAGCCGGCATCAAGACTGGACAGGTTTACGGCGCGTCTGATAAGCAAGGTTTCTCAGTCGCCGATGATCCGGTTTCCGTCTCTGATTTCAACAAGACGATCGCTACGGCGGCCGGTTTGCCGACCGAAGAGGAACGCTATGCTCCCAACGGTCGCCCCTTTAAAATCGGTGGCGACGGCGACCCCATCAAAGCATTGTTAGCATAGAGTTTCGCAGTCGATCCGATACGAGAGCCGCCGGGGAGATCTTGTTCAGGGAGTCGCCGGTTTCCGCAGTCAGTGCGTGGGTTTTCCCAACCGCTGAGCAGTTGCGGAGGGCTTCGACTTCTGAGGGTTTCGATGTCGCCGCTTGCTATGCGAACATTTTCGCTTGCTGAGCGAGCTAGTATGGAGCGGCACGATTCGGGAGTGCGATCGGTGATCCTGTAAAGGCCGAAGGGCGATTGCTGTGCCAGCTGAATGCTGGGCTCGCGGGAAGTTGTTTCGAGTATCCCTCGCACATTAACCTTTTCGCGACTTGGTGGGTTACACTTGAGGTAGCGAGGATCGTCCGTTTTGGCGGGCCCTCGTGGCGATGAACCTTTCCTCACGAAAGAGCTGGCTGATCCCAGGGCCGGTTCTCCCACCTGGTAAAAAGAGACAACGATGAATCGATGGAAGCTTGCCTTCCTGATGGCCTCAGTCATTTGTGTCGCTATGCTCAGCGGAACGGCTGAAGAGACGGAGAAGACGGTGAAAAGAGATCCGGCGTTGATCTTGCCGGTCCCCGACGCGGTTGCTGATAACGCGGCGGCGATGAAGCCATACTCCGAGCCGATTGAGCACACCGAGGAAGTGCTTGAGATGGTCCCAATCTTGGGCGGGACGTTTTTGATGGGAAGCCCGGCTGACGAAGACAGCCGGAACGAAGATGAGGGGCCTCAGCGTGAGGTCGAAATCTCACCTTTCTGGATGGGGAAGTTTGAGGTGACGTGGGACCAATACGATGCGTACCGTGAACAAATGGATCAGTTGCGCCGCAAGATGTTCTCGTTAAAGCCGAATGCTCGCGACCTGTTGGTCGATGGAGTTTCCAAGCCAACCGAGGAATACACCGACATGAGCTTTGGAATGGGCAAAGGAAGGTATCCGGCGATCTGCATGACTCAGCATGCGGCACGGACGTTTTGCAAATGGTTGTCGGCTAAAACTGGACGTTACTATCGATTGCCAACCGAAGCGGAGTGGGAGTATGCGTGCCGTGCCGGGACGACAACCGCTTATTCCTTTGGTGATGATCCTGACCAGCTGGAAGATCACGCGTGGTTCTTTGACAATAGCGATGACACCTACCACGAAGTAGGTGAGAAAGAACCGAATCCTTGGGGACTGTACGACATGCACGGAAATGTTTCTGAGTGGGTGCTTGATCAGTATGCCGATCAGTACGAGGCAAGTGATGCCAAGCAGATCGATCCACTAAAAATCCCTGAAACTCTGTACCCTCGAGTCGTTCGCGGAGGAGGTTGGGGAGACGATCCCGATCAACTGCGTAGCGCTGCTCGCGTTGGTTCCAGCGAAGATTGGAAAGAGCAAGATCCACAGATCCCACGGAGCATCTGGTACCATACAGATGCGCTCGGGGTCGGGTTTCGCGTGGTCCGACCGCTGGTGGAGCCGACCGAAGATGCGAAAGCCAGCAAGTGGGAAAAAACCGCGCCCGAGCAAGTTGACGAAGAGTAAAACTCACGATTGGCTGTCAGGGAGACAGCCAGCACGAACTTCGCTCAATGGAATGTTCTCTGCAGGGTTCCGCCGAGGCTTCTTGTTTTCATCCGTGAACGGAAAGTAACCCCCACCACTCAACCACAAGTAACAACACCCTGCCATGTCTGATCAAAAGAATCGTCGAGAGTTTCTGCAAAACACCGGTCGCGTCGCCGCGGCAACGACCTTGGTCTCCGCGGCAACGCCGTCCGTGCATGCAGCGGAGGACAACAATATTCGTGTGGTGTTGATTGGCTGTGGTGGGCGGGGCACGGGGGCTGCCTTGAACGCACTGACTGTCGATAACGGTCCCATGACCTTGGTGGGGCTGGCCGATGTTTTTCCCAAAAATCTCAACAGCACCTACGCTTCCTTATCAGGTCACAAAGATGTTGGATCGAAGGTTGATGTTCCTGAAGAGAACAAGTTCGTTGGTTTTGACGCCTACCAGAAAGCAATGAACTTACTGAAGCCGGGCGATGTGGTGATCCTGGCGACACCGCCGGCATTCCGCTGGGTGCAATTCAGCTATGCGATCGAAAAAGGCTTGAATGTTTTTATGGAGAAACCGGTCACTGTCGACGCACCCACTTCGGTGAGAATGTTGGAGTTAAACAAAAAAGCGAAAGAAAAGAATCTCAAGGTTGCCGTTGGTTTGATGTGCCGGCATTGTGAAGCTCGGCAAGAATTGTTTGATCGAATTCAAAACGGCGAAATCGGCGAAGTGAATTTGCTTAGGGCTTATCGGATGGCTGGGCCTACCGGCACAGCCGCCGCGCCACCTAACGATGGTAAGTTGAATGAGCTGCAGTATCAGATCAAGAACTTCCACGGCTTTCTTTGGCTCAGCGGGGGTGCGGTCAGTGATTTCTTAATCCACAACATTGATGAATCGTGTTGGATGAAAAATGATTGGCCCGTCAGTGCGATTGCGCTCGGTGGCAGACATTACCGTGGCGACAGCGTTGATCAAAACTTCGATGCTTACGCGATCGAGTACACGTTTGCCGATGGGGCAAAATTGATGGTCGATGGTCGGACGATGCCAGGCTGCAAACGCGAGTTCGCAAGTTATGCGCACGGTTCGAAAGGATTGGGCGTGATCTCATCGGCTTCCCACACACCTGCCAAGTGTCGGATCTACGCCGGGAATAACATGGATAAAGCTCAATTGCAGTGGGCGTACCCGCAGCCCGAACGTAACCCTTATCAATTGGAGTGGAACGATCTGATCGCAGCGATTCGAGAGGATAAGCCTTACAACGAAGCCGATCGTGGCGTGATGGCTAGCGCCGTTACATCGATGGGACGCATGGCGGCACATACTGGCCAGGAGATCACGCTGGAGAAATTCATGGCGCACGATCACGAATTTGGCCCGGGCATTGATCAGTTAACGCTCGATTCACCGCCTCCGTTGACCGCTGGTCCCGATGGCCGCTACAGCGTTCCGATGCCAGGCTTGGTGAAGAATCGCGAGTACCTGTAGTCTAGGAGTTCCCCCCGGGTGCCATTTTTCAACGCTTGGCAGTTTACCGCTTTTGACTCGGATGCAGTCAACGATGGTCGGTGAGCTAGCTTCTCTTGGTCGGCCTGTTTTCGCCTGATCTGGAAAGCAGCGTTTGGTAAGGTCGCGCTCGGCGTCGCGCTGCTTATCGCAGACGTTCTTGTGCCTCCTCCGCCCAAGGGCTGTCGGGAGCGAGTTCTAGAAACTTAGCCCAGTGGTGTTCCGCTTCGATCTCACGCCCGAGTTTGTCAAGCGTGCTGGCCAGGTTGTAGTGAACTTCGGAGTAGTCTTCGTAGAGTGAGATGGCTCCGCGATAGGCTGCAATCGCCAATTCGTCTTGTCCTGTTTCTGCGAGTACGTTCCCCAGGCTGGCGCGTGCTTCGACAAACTCGGGGTCGTGTTCGATCGCCGCATAGTACCGTTCACGGGCGGCGATCACGTGATCCATCCGGTACAGAAGTTCGGCAAGCTGGAAATCGATGTCAGCACGCGGGCCATCGCGAGCAATGATGGCATGGCAGAAGCTGACGGCGGCTTCATAATTTTCTTCGTCTTCAGCTTGGTAAACCGCCGCAAGCAATTCGTCTTTTTCAGCCTCGTCGTTCCATGGTCGGCCCGATTCGTCACCCGTGATTGAGATCACTGCTGGTGTTGTTTCGTCAGGATACTCTTTGCCTCGGTTTGGTGCTTCAAGTGCGTCGAAGTCAAATCGCAACTGTCCGCCCGGTTCGATCAGTCCTTCCCCGTCACGCAGCAAGACTTGCTTGCCTTCGACAAGAATGGACAACTGATCGAGTGGCCGGCCCATTTCTGGTAACACTTCCACCAATTCGACTAGTCGTTGTTCGATCGCTTCAGGACTGGCACCCGAAACAACCCATTGGGCCAGTCGTCGAGCCGTGGCAACTTCTTGAAAATCGAAGTAAGGCAGTTTGTGAAGTGTTTGAACCGGCGTGATCAGTCCGCGACGATGCCAGCGGCGAATGACCCGCACGGAAACTCCCAGCAGTTGCGCGAGCATCGCGGGAGTGTGATACCGGTGCACCGATTGTTCAATGTCGAGCAATCCCAATCGTTGCCACAGTTCGGTTTCAGGGACGATTTCTAAAGAACCCGTCGCCGCGGCGTCCAAGATCGCGGGGCCGAGCAGATCCGCTTCGGCCAGCGGGGATTCTTCTGCTCCGACGATGACCCAATCGACTGAGGGTGCGTCGGCATCGACGATCACCGCTCCATACGATCGCAACACATTGGCTGCCTCACGCTGATTCATGCCGCCAAACCGTCCCAGTAAGGCAACCCGTTTATGAAGGGCTTCATTGCCGGCGGGTGATTCCGCGGGTGGGGCGTTGGGGCGTTCCCGCTGGTCGACGGTGTCCGGGTCGGTCAACGGTTCGTTTTCCCAAAAAGTTTTTTGATCGTAACGACGTCTCACGCCGCCTCTGTGTGGATCCCATTATCCAGATTCATCGGGGATTCACGAGGGATCGGCAGGCTGTTTTTGAAGGAACCTTGGTTGTTTTGGCCCATGACTTTTTGTTTTGTCCGGAACCTTGCTCAGATTCGCTGTCTCGATCATTCTGATGGCTTGGTTGGCAGTGGGTGGGATGACCGCTGGCGTTCCTTTAGGAAGGCTGGAGGAAAGTCCGGGCTCCGCAGGACAGGATGGTCGATAACGTCGACCGGCCGCGAGGCTAGGGAAAGTGCAACAGAGAGTAAACCGCCGAACGGCTGCTCGATCTTGGTCGAGTGGTGCGTGGTAAGGGTGAAACGGTGCGGTAAGAGCGCACCAGCGACCGAGGCGACTCGGCTGGCTTGGTAAACCCCATCCGGAGCTAGACCAAACAGAGTGAAGTGGTGCGACCTCGTCGTGCCCGCCAAGCGGTCCGCACGGCAGAAACACTCGGGTAGGTCGCAATTGAGGCGGCGAGCAATCGTCGTGCACAGATAGATGGTCGTCGTCGATGTCGCTTAAGCGAGGTCGTCACAGAACCCGGCTTACAAGCCCACTGCCAGCTTTTTTCGCTCCTATTGCTCAAATCCAAATCGCTCGAATTGGGCCACCTGGGATTGGCCAAGCATCAAGTTCAACGAGACTTACCCACGATTCCGCCAACCTAAGACGCGACCCGCAGTAACTCTTTGCAAACCAACGTGAGTCCGCAAGAATACGTCGATGAAGCCAGCAAGAAACCCCAAGCCGTCCGCCGAAAACGCCCGTGTGACTTGTAGTGTCTGCGGCAGCCGTTTCTATTTTGATGAAACCGATGCACCGCCGTTCTGCAGTCAGCGATGCAAGGCGATCGACCTGAACCGATGGCTTGATGAGGAAATCAGTCTGCCGCATGAGGGCGGCCCCAAGATGGGTGAAGTGGTCGACTTGGACAAGGGTGAAGATTGAGGATTGCCTTGACGACCGCCCCGGCAATCGCGACACTAGTAGGCTTGAAATAGCTGAAACCTTTCCCGTGTTCCAGGGAAAGGTTTCTTTTTTGGGCTTCCCCTTCACCTGACCGAGGATTTTCGCTGGCCGAATCGACAACGTAGCCTAAATGACGCGGCTACTAACATGACGAGACTGCCTGATGAGACGAGACTGCATGATGAGACGAGGCTGCCTTGTGAGACGAGGCTGCCTTGTGAGACGAGGCTGCCTGATGAATTGAGCGGCTTTCGTTGAGTGAGGGACCAGGCCGAATGAGTGTTCCCCGGTGGTGCAACCCCAAGCAGAAAAGGTGCGTTTGCGATGATCGATTCCGTTCCCATGACCCGAGATGGCTATAACAAAATTAAAGCCGAGATCGAGCGGATGGAAAATGAAGAATTGCCGGTGGTTACCGAGAAAATTGCCGAGGCGCGGGAGGAGGGTGACTTAAAAGAGAACGCCGAGTATCACGCCCAACGCGAGAACCAGGGGATGTTGATGGCGAAGATCAACGAGCTCAAAGACAAGCTCGCTCGGGCTTCGATCATCGATGTATCTCAGCTCCCCAAAGACGAGGTGGTCTTTGGATGTACCGTAACGGTCGAAGACACCGCCTACGGGGATGAAGAACAGTTCACTCTCGTCGGAGCTGGCGAAGAGGATTACAACGCGGGCAAGATTTTGGTCACCAGTCCCTTCGGCCAAGGATTGGTTGGCAAGAAGGTTGGGGAGATCGCGGAAGTCGAGGTTCCTGCGGGAACCTTAAAATTCAAAATCCTGAAGATTGAGTTTCTCGCGTAATTGATCCAACTGCCCCTTTTAGTCCAGCGAGCTAAGCCCCCGCGATGCCCAACGATCCAGAGAACAGCAACAATCCAGAGAAGCATGCTCAGCCAGCAACGGAGAATGGGCCAGCAACGGAGAATGGGCCAGCAAACGACGGTCAGCCAATGAAGGACAGTGAGCCGGCCGTCTTGAGGGATTCTGAACTCCCTAGTGAACCTGCCGAGGATGGTGTTCCACCGCAGGATGGTGCTGACGAGGGACCAGGCTGGTTACCCGCGGTGATGGCAGCGACCGCGTTGATGGGCATGGTTGGTTTCATCTTTTGCGCCGGGTCGACTTGGTATTTGTTCCAGCAGCGGACAGCGTTTGCAATCCGGACCCTGCAGGGTGCCTATATCGGGGAAATTGAGCAGAGTCTGCTTGATCCGGATACCAAGGCAGCGGTGGTGGCCGAAATCCGTGTTTTGGCGGCCGACCTGGAACAAGGCAAGTACGATAATTCGCAAGCGGCTGAAATCATGCAGGGATTGTTGAGGCTGCCGGTTGTCCAGTGGGGTGAATTGCAGGTGGTCGAAGCATTTTTGCAGCAAGCCCCGGATGAGCAGAAAGAAGACGATTTATTGCAGATCTCGCGACTTAAACGGGCGGTAGAAAAGGGAAAGATCACAGCGATGGATGTTGACGAGGCGCTGGCGCCGGTGCGAGTTGAAGATAATGATTCGGTGAACGGATATTCGCTTGGCCGTCCATTCACCGATAGAGGGGTCGCGGAGGTAGTGCATCGATGCGAGCTTGTCGCCGATCGAGAGTCGATTCCGAGCGAGATGTTTGAGGGAATTCGTTTGCAAGCCATCGTCCGCCGAGCGATCGAACGGGCCACCAGGCAATAAGTTGGATCCCAGAAGCCGATCGGTCGATGATTGGATTTACCTTCTAGGCATCCTAAGAACGATTGAACGATTTGCACAAACACGGTAAACCTACTTAAGGTTTCTGTCCGATCTGGTCGTTGGTAGTTCCTGCGTGATCTGGCAGCCGGGGGGCCGGCAGATAAAATTTGGGTAGCTCGATCGTCACCTTGTCGGTTGTTTACAGTGAACCCAGTCCAGCATTTACTCTAATTTGGTCGAGGTTTTCGTGCCCAACCGTCGCGTTGTCGTTGTTGGTTCGGGTCCTGGTGGATTAGCCGCTGCGATGCAACTCGCCCAGGCTGGTTGCGACGTGACCGTTTTGGAACGTCGTGATCGGGTTGGCGGACGAACTTCCTCGATCGAACTTGGCGACTACCATTTCGATTGTGGACCGACCTTTTTTCTCTATCCGCGGGTCCTGTCAGAGATTTTCCAGTCCGTTGGACGAGAATTGATGACCGAGATACCGATGACGCGGCTTGATCCGCAGTATCGGCTGACGTTTGGCGGCGGCGGAAAGCTCGATTGCACTCCCGATATGGAGGAGATGGACCGGCAAATTGCCGAATTCGCGCCCGCTGACGTGGGGGCCCTCAAAAGGTACATGGATGATAACCGAGGAAAGCTAGAAAAATTCCGACCGATTCTCGAGTCTTCGTTCCAGTCACCACTGGATCTGTTGCGCCCGTCCATCCTGAGTGCTGCTCGGCATGTCCATCCTCTCCGTTCCCTCGGCAAGGAACTCGAGCGGTACTTCAGTGATCCGCGTTTGGTGATCGCGTTTGCCTTCCAGTCCAAGTATCTCGGCATGTCGCCGTTTCAGTGTCCAAGTCTGTTCAGCATCCTGTCGTTCCTCGAGTATGAGTATGGTGTTTGGCACCCGTACGGCGGTTGCCATCGTGTAAGCGAACGAATGGCTGAAATCTGCCAGGAGATGGGCGTCGAGTTTCGTATGGAGGAGCCTGTTGTCAATGTGGAATTGAGCGGCAAGAAGCTGACCGCTTTGGTAACAGAGCAAGAGAGGTATGAAGCAGATGCCTTCGTCGTGAATGCAGACTTTGCTGATTGGATGACTAATCTGATCCCAAATCGAGTTCGCAAGCGATGGAGCGATGAGAAGCTCGAGCAGAAACGATACTCTTGCAGCACTTACATGCTCTATCTGGGGATTGAAGGAGTCTATGAGGATGTTCCGCACCACAACATACACATCAGTGAAAGCTACGAGCAGAATCTACGCGAGATAGAACAGGATCATGTTCTCAGCAAGGACCCGTCGGTATACGTCCAGAATGCTTCGGTTACGGATGAATCATTGGCGCCACAGGGGCATAGCGCGGTTTATGTTCTTGTCCCGGTAACCCACCAGCATCCAAATGTCGACTGGAATATCGAGGCTGCGGGTTTTCGAGAATTAACGCTCGATCGTTTGGCGGCAATCGGGATGCCAGATATTCGCGATCGGATTCGTGAGGAGCATTGCATCACGCCTGACGATTGGAATCGTGATTACGCGATCTATCGCGGAGCAACTTTCAATTTGGCTCATAACTTGGGGCAAATGCTCCACAAGCGTCCCGGTAACCGATTTGACGAATTAGATTCCGTCTATCTCGTCGGCGGGGGGACCCATCCTGGCAGTGGATTGCCAGTGATCTACGAATCGAGCAGGATCACCAGTCGTTTATTACTGAACGATATCGGCGTCGATGCGGGGTTCATCGACGAGCACGCCATGGTTTGAGCAGCAGCAATTGACCTTCGCCAACCAATCGCGAGAAGGAAGAATAGCTTGTCGGACACCGGCACACGTTGTCTCGGTGCGGCATGTTGTTCTAGAGCGTTGGTGAGGTCTAGAAAACGGTGCCGCATTTTTGCGCGGCCGAATCGTACTACTCTGCTTGGAGAGTCGTGATGCGAACGTTTTTAAACCAAGCAACCTGACCGTGGTTTTGAAATCCAATTCGACCAGTTCGGGGTAACTCTTTCAGTGCTGTTTTGAATTTGTTGTCGCTCCCATCGGGGTTCTTGCGAGGGGTGTCCCAGTCGTCCACGTTTGCATCCACAACGGTCACATCGTTAATCAGAACACGAATTGTGGGACCCTTGCAGATCAGACGGAAATCGTTCCATTGACCGACTGGTTTGGCTGGGTCAGTCAGCGGCGGTTTGGCATCATAGAGTGCGCCGTTGAGATTTTTTCCGTCCCGTTTCCCTTTTGTTTTTTGGAAACCTTGGTTATCCAGCAATTGGATTTCGAAGCCACCTTGCACTGGATTATTCGGATCGGACCGAAAGAAAACACCGCTGTTGGCTGTCTCTGACAATTTGTATTGCAGCGAGAGGTCGAAGTCACCGTAGTCTTTTTTGGTCCAGATGTACCCCATACCCCGCGTTCGGGTTTGACCGTTCTTTTGTGTGATAGTTTCAAGCCGGCAAGTTAGCATGTCATTGTCAATGACCCAGCCACCTGGACGGAACTCCCACTGATCGGTGTTTGTGCCATCAAACAAGATGGTTGGTTTTTGGGCGGGGAGAGCAGGAATCGCAACTGTTAGCAGTAAGACAATGCTGGTGAGGTGTTTAAGCATGGTAACTTTTTGGTGTTGCCCTCTGTGGGATTCGTAACGGATCTCTTCCAATCACTTCGATTGGTGTCACAGGGGGAAGGAGTGGCTTCAACAGACGATCGTTACGGATTCAGTTTCTGATTCGACTGGTGACGTTTGGAATCGCGTTTTGTTTTCTTGTCAAGATTGCGTTGTAACGCATCGGTCAGATCAATCCCGGATTGATTCGCCAAGCAGACGGTCACGAACAGTACATCGGCCAGTTCATCGGCTAGATCACCGGGCGTCTCACCTGGTTTGCATGACTGCTCACCGCAGGTGCGCGAGAGGATCCGAGCGACTTCACCCACTTCTTCCACCAATTGGGCAAGGTTCGTCATTTCATCGAAGTAGCGAACTCCAATCGTCTGGATCCACTGATCGATATCTTGTTGAGCTTGCCGAAGCGTCAAGTCAGCTGTCGGCGAAGTTGGCGAGTGACTCATTGTGCGATCAATAGGTAGGTCCCGCTCTTTCCTGCCACCGCGATGTCCGTTTTGGAATCTTGGTTCAGGTCAGTCGTGACGATCTGTAGACCACAACCGACATGCCCCTCTTCAATGACGTGACGGGTGAATTTGCCAGCTTTGGGATCCCAGTCGTAGTAGTAAAGGCATGGCATCTCCCTGCCGCCGGGATCACGACCGTTGTGTGCGTAATAACGTTTTCCAGCAATCAACTCCATCGCGCCATCATTGTCGACGTCGCGCCACGCTAGCGTGTGAGGTTGACTGTACGAGCGATCGATGTCGTGCTCTTTCCAAGTCAGCTTGCCATCGTCGCCTTCTCCTTCATTGCTCCACCAGTAAAGCCCGTAGTCGTGGCCATTTCCGATGATCAAATCTCCGTCCCCGTCCTCATCCAAGTCGGTGACGATCATTGGGATGCTGGCGTGAAGTTCCCAGTCAGGGTGAAATTCCCAGGGACTGCTCCAAGGATTCTCGCTTGGTTGTTCGTACCAGCCTTGACCCACCAGGACATCGGCTTTTCCGTCCCCACTGATGTCACCAATGGCTAGCCCATGACCGTTGCCCTTTGCACCCAATTGATGGGGTTTCATTTCGTAAAGTGATTCACCCGCTTTGACCTTCCCCGACTTTTTGACCAATCGCCAGACGACCATCGGTACACCTTTTATCCAGCTGTTGACGATCCATTCTGGTTGGCCGTCACCATCCAAGTCTTTCATGACTTGACCTTCATTGGATGAATTTTCGGTATCAACAAGGACATGCTGTGCCCATTGCTTGCCCAGTCGCAGCGCTTCGCCACCCGGATTCTCATACCAGTGGATTTCCGTCGGCTTAAAGGAACCGGCAATCACATCGAGTCGGCCATCGCCGTTGACGTCAAACAAGAAGTCCCCATTGCTTTCGACATATCCATTCCAATCGTCGATATTCCGGAGCGGGCGGGCGGCCCAATCGCCACCACGGAACCAATTTCTTCCGGCCACCAGATCCGTGACGCCGTCTCCATCGATGTCGCCAGCAGCAACGCCCTCATTGCCATCAATCGTTAAAAGGCGGGCCTTGAATAATATGCCACTTTCCTCGGCCAACGTCGTCGCGTTAAAAAATGGGAATGCGGAAAAAAAGAGGCTTGCGCAGAACAGGAGAGTGTTTTTCCGATATGACATGGTCGGCTTTTTGATCAGAGGTAAGCTTTTTGATCAGAGGTAATCCGGGAATTGATAACGGCTATCTTGGATCGTTGGTAGTCTTTCCAGCGCTCGCTAGATTGCCAAACTGGCAAGGTCGCAGCGACTAGAACAATGCGGCTTCCATGGTGATTTGTTGACCGTTTTCTTGTCGAGAGGCGTTTCAGCTATCCCGATGATACACTTAGATTGTATCATGCGTGGCAGATGGCTGACTGCCACCAATATCCCACTTTGAACCGCGTGCCCGACCACGATTTTATGAAGCTGTCCCGAACTAAAAACGACGTGGAGACGATCGCTAGGGAGGTTTTGCTGCACGCTGAAGATTTGAGCGAAGGAGCTGTTTGGCTGAGTGAAGCCAGGAAAATGACAGCAGAAGACGTTGCCGATTTCGCTGTGTTGAGTGGAGATCACGATCCTCTGCACGAAAATGAGGGTGGCGTCTCGCCGTTCGGTGAGCCAGTGGTTCATGGCTTGCTTGGGTTGAGTGTCATGGCAGGTCTCAGCAGCGAACGGCCCAATGTGGCCACGTTGGCACTTGTGGCAGTCGATTCATGGGAGTTTTTGGCTCCCATCTTCTTCGATGATGAAATCCACGTGCGTACGGAAGTTGCATCGATGCAACCGCATGGTCGAAGAGCTGCTAAAATCGTTTGGTTCCGACAGCTGATCAATCAATCCGGGCGTGTCGTCCAGCAAGGTCGCCTGACGACACTTGTCGCCAATCGAGCCCGCGCCGCACGCCAGAATCGTCCCGGGAAGCCCCGCTAAAGGGTCTCTTCCGTGCGTGGGGGCGAGCGGCTCTCTCCACCTGCTCGATCGCAAATAACTCGGCAGGCCCATCATGAGAGCTTGCTTGGAGGCAAGTTCCTGCTCTCCGCGATCGGTCCGCCTCCCGGTTATGAGACACGGAAAACAACGTCAGTTAGTAGTCTGATTGTCGTGGGGAGACAATCTCGTCTGCTCTTCTAAGCATCCGTCCATCGACCCAAACCGGGAACTGGGCGACCCGCCCCAAGCAGCCGGCAATCGACGATCACGACGTCCGATACGCAATTGACCTGCGCGAAATTTGAAATGGTTTGCTAAGTTCGGTGGAGCATCAACCTGATCGCGCTGAAATTTAGCGATGACGGGGAAGGCGATCTAATGCGATTCATTTCGCCGGCAAAGAGCAGATCCTTTTGCGTTAACGTAGTTGCCGGCTTTTGTTGATAAGCGTGCTTATCTAGGGGACATGATTTCCAAGATTTAGTTCAGCCTTGATGAGGAGGCGTCATAACTCGGTCGCTTGAGTCGTGTCGAGTTCCCAAATTAGTGTAACAATAAATCGCTGGGTTCCGTTACGTGTTCATTTCTCAAGTCAATGGAAGAGCCGTGAGTCCAAATTCAAGTCGAGAGCAAGAAATTTAGGGGTGAATCATCGATGGACAACTGAAACTAATTTAGACCAATGCACGCGTTTCGTTCGATCCTGTTTTGCAAAACCTAAAAGATCGCTTGGACGAAACGGATTTTTCCTGTCACCAATTTGCTCAATCAAATTCGGCGGTGAGTCGGTCACATAAAGGAAGCGATTGGTAGTATGTTCGTGAATATTTTTTCGTAATTGACGCTCGTGATCGTGGAGCGAGTGCTTTCCCTTGCTTCAATTCGAATCGCCGCGATACTCTGAGTGTTGCTGCACGGTTGATCGGAGCGTTCTGCTTGTTTTTAGATATCCGCCAGGATTCATGGCGATCCTCAGCATCATGGGATTAGCTGGTGTCGCAATCAACGTGACGATTGCGGTCGCGGTCAATGGAATGACGCTACTGCCCGCGGCGATGCTCGGGCGGTTCGTGAAGTGGTCACGCGTTTGACTCGGCATATGGTGACCACTTTCCTGAGGGCAGTAACAGATTTCATTCTCGTTTGTTGGTTGGCGGTGGATTTTGGTCGCGCTCGGCGATCGCGATGGCCGGTGGACTGGGTGGGGTGAACCCCTTAGCCCTTTATTTCTCGCCGTCGATCTACTTACTAAACATGGGCCAAGGCGGTGATTTGGGAGACGCCGAGAAATAGACAGAATGTCTGATTCAAGTTGATGCTTTCCTCGAGCGTTGTCGTGTTTGCGTAACGCATGGCTCGTTGAATCTGGAAAATTCATTTTCGTTGTCTCTCGGGAAAAGCCTGTCTTTTGTTCGCGAAAACTCGTTGATTTAGTCGTATTCGCCCCCTCTGGGTAAGACCTGCTAGGGCAATGTTTTTGGTTGGGGTTTGCAAACTACGAAAGACTGCCAAGAATCAGCGAGCGTCTTCATCAGCCAAATTAATCAGCACACGTCGTCTACTGAATGCACCTACTGTTTCCATTTCTAGCGAGTCTGCTGGTCGTTGTCTCTTTAATCTTGATTAACCGAGCTTTGGCCAATGGTGTCGGGTCCCTCACCGTATTGTTTTTGGTGAATACAATCTCGGCGGTCACGTTTTCTTTACTCTGGTTTTCTGGTGGGCAGATTCCTGCTTGGCAGTTTTTCTATCAACCGTTTGTGATCGCTTTGCTATTTATGGTTGGGTTGATGTTGACCGTCTTGGCGGTGCAGCAGGGCGATGTGTCTGTGGCCACGCCAGTTTTTGGTTTAAAGGTTTTGCTGGTTGCAGTGCTCTTGATGTTGTTCGAACGCGAAGCATTACCGCCGCCGATTTGGATCAGCGCGGGGTTGGCGAGTTTGGGCATCGCGCTGATTCAATGGACCGGGCGGAATCACCCTCGACGCTTGCTGCTGACGATTATTTTGGCATTATCCGCAGCGACATGTTTCGCGCATTTTGATGTGTTCGTGCAGCGTTGGGCGCCGATGTGGGGTGTTGGTCGATTCGTGCCAATTTCTTATTGGATGCTTGGCATCCTCTCATTTGCGATGTTACCCTGGGTCGATTTTCGTCCGCTTAAACGTGACGCGAATCGATGGTTGGTTGTAACCGGGACGCTCCTGATGGCCGCGCAATCACTCTGTATTGTCGGTGCTATCGCAGCGTATGGTGATGCGGCTCGAATCAATGTGATTTATGCGATGCGAGGATTATGGGGAGTGACTTTAGCATGGTTGGTGGCAACACGCTGGGGTGGAGCTGAAGCGGAGTTAACAATCGGCACTATCGTGACGCGGTTTTTTGGCGCTGCACTGTTAACCCTTGCGGTGATCCTGGTGATCTTGACCCAAGAATCCCAGGTCATTGTCATCGCCGAGTGATTTTTGGATTTCGACTACAATTGGCGGCGATCTCTTACTCCAGTCGTATAATTCAGGGGAACGACCATGCCCGGTCGATACTTCAACGCCACGTTCGTGATCGTTTTGCTCGTTGGTTTGCCATGGAGGCAATTCTCTGAAGCTGCCGTGCAGCAAGGGTCGTCCAATCGCCCCCATATTGTGCTGGTCATGGCGGATGACCAAGGTTGGGGGCAAACTGGCTACAACCACCATCCGCTCCTGAAGACACCGAATCTTGATGCAATGGCGGCCAATGGACTGCGGTTTGATCGGTTTTATGCGGGGGCTCCGGTCTGTTCGCCTACACGTGGAAGTGTGCTGACCGGTCGGGCGAACGACCGGATCGGAGTGATGAGCCACGGTTATGCACTCCGGCGGCAAGAAACGACGATCGCAAAGCTTCTAGCCGATGCTGGTTATGCGACGGGCCATTTTGGGAAATGGCATCTAAACGCATTGCGTGGCCCCGGTGTGCCAATTCTAGCCAGTGATGATCATCACCCTGGTGAATTCGGGTTTGGTACTTGGATCTCGGTGACCAATTTTTTTGATCGCGATCCGATCTTAAGTCGCCAAGGAAAATTCGAAGAATTCAAAGGTGATTCCTCAGAGATCGTAGTCGATTTGGCTCTGAAGTTCATTTCCAACCAACTCCCTAGCGGACATCCCACGTTCTCTGTGATCTGGTACGGCACACCGCACAGTCCGTTCAAAGCAAGCGAGCAGGACATGGCCCCGTTCAGTGGTCTCGATGAGGCCTCGCGGAACCACTACGGAGAATTGGTGGCGATGGACCGCAGTATCGGTTCGCTCCGAAGCGGTCTAAGGGATTTAGGAATCGCCGACAATACACTGGTTTGGTTTTGCAGC
>JAYZAR010000416.1:0-4357 GCA_036339635.1 Planctomycetota bacterium
CCCCAGACGATCATCGTTTCATCCCACAGACCGCGGCGCTTAAGATCGCGGAGTAGTTCCGCAATCGGCAAATCTGTTGCTGCCGCATTCTTGTTGTGTCCTGATTCCAAATTGTCGTGTTGATCCCAGACCTGACCACTGCTGACAGTAATGAAGCGAACGCCTGCCTCCGCCAAACGTCGCGCCAGCAGACAGCTTCGACCGAAAGAATCGGTCGTTTTCTTTCCGATTACATAATCCGATTGCAACAGCGCCGACTCTCGGGATAGATCAAAAACCTCGGGCGCAGCTCGTCGCATGCGCGCCGCAAGATCCACCGCTTCGATCGCACCTTCGATTTCCCGATCCGGACCACTTGAATTGAGGTGCCGTTTGTTGAGTGCGTTCACCAGATCAAAGCGTTGCTGAACCAGCCCATTTTCGACCGGACCATTCAAGTGCGCAATTTTCCCGTGACCAAACTTTCCGTTGCTGCCAATCACAGTGGCCTGGTGCATTGCTGGCAGGAAAGCCGCTCCATAGTTCCGCGGCCCCCCGTGGGCCGTCGCCGGCCCAATTGCAACATGCGCTGGAAGATCAGGATGCCCGCTCCCCAACGCATAACTAACCCATGCGCCAACGCTTGGGCGAACAAAATTATCACTACCGGTGTTGATCATACCAACCGCTTGGCCGTGCGATTGACCGCGAGTGTGCATGCTGCGAATGACGCACAGCGAGTCAGCTTCTTTGGCCATCTCCGGCAATAGACTACTGACCCACAAGCCTGATTCACCCCGTTGCTTGAACTTCCACGGCCCGTTTAATAGTTTCGGCACCGCATCGATATTGGGCGGTAAATCGAAGGGCAGCGGCTGACCGTCATCGCGAGCCAGCAATGGCTTGTAATCAAAAGTATCAACATGACTAGGACCGCCATGCATGAACAAGAAAATCACACGTTTGATTCGAGGGTTCACTTGAGAGGCGTGAACAGTTGCCAACTCACTTGCAGCTGCTTCGCGCCACGGCATAACAGCGGACACACAGAGCGAACCGAGGCTCATCGTGCAAGTTGCACCAAAGTGTCGTCGAGCAATCTGAACGGGGCGATCTGGCATCATCAATCCAACAATCGAAATTCGGTAGACGCAAACAACGCGGCGATAAACTGGTGCCACGCTTGTGGTGAATCGATCCGATCTTGAAAGAATCTTTGCGCGATCATGCGATCGTCGCCACCAAGATCCCGTTGTAGACAGACCTGATACGATAGTCTCAAGCGTTCGTCAAATCCGCTCACCGCATCGAGAATTCGTGATGATGTCTCACCTGCCCAAGCATCAACCACAGGACTATTAATCAAAAGTAATGCTTGCGTCGGCACATTCGTGGTGGGACGGCGTCCAACCAACAAATCGGGATCGGCCGCATCAAGCGCCGACAACATCGGAGGCACATAACTCCGAACAACCGGCAGATAAATTGATCTGCAGGGCTGAGCCAAATCATCGAAACTCGCCGCGCTGTTCGCCTCATTACTGCTCACCAAAACCCCGCGGCCCGCCATTGGCTCCAAACGTGGCTGACGATCCAACCGGCCGGTTGCAGCAATCATAGCATCACGAATCGATTCGGCCGTCAAACGGCGACGATTCACTCGCCACAACAAACGATTCTCAGGATCGATGGCAATCGAATTTTCATCGTAAGCCGACGACTGACTGTACGCATGCGAAAGGACCAGTTCCCGAACAAGTGGCTTCAATCGCCAACCATTGCGAACGAATCTCGCAGCAAGAAAATCGAGCAACTGGGGGTGAGTTGGTCGCTCTCCCTGCATTCCAAAATTGTCGACCGTTCTCACCAATCCTTCACCAAACAAGTGCATCCAGACGCGGTTAACAAAAACGCGAGAAGTGAGCGGATTGTCAGGATCGGTCAACCAATCCGCTAACTCAATGCGACCGCTACCTTGGGGATTCAGAATCGACGATCCGCCTTCACTAAACACTTGCAAGAACCCGCGAGCGACCGATTCACCGAGATTATTTACCTCACCGCGAATGTGCACCCGACTGTCAATCAACTCATTACTCGGTCGGTCGGAAGGTGCCATTGCGACCGGGGACGGGGGAGGTGCCGAGGCGTCCAATGCTTTAAGGGCTTGCTTGAGTGACTCCATACGCCGCCTGGCAAACTCCAACGTCGATCGATCCGCCCCATCAATTTCTTCTGTCGCCACTGTTTCCGATCGTTCGTCAGCCGACAAAAACTGCACAGCATCCGCGATCACATAACCATTGGTTCCCTGATTCGAGATTCTCACCACAGCATCGGTGTCTGCCAAAAACGAAAATTCACCGAGCGAAGACCACATGGGATCATGTTGAAAACTGCGTTGATCGAGTTTTACCTTCTGGACACCTTTCGCCGTCAAAATGGTGACCGGTACTTCGGCAGCGCGATTTAAGCCGGGTGAATGCGATACTCGCACCTCATACTTTCCCGGTGTTGGCAAGCGTGTGGAGAATTCAATCGATGCTTGACCTTTGTTGGAATTATTATCATGAACATATCCTTCACCCACAAAATGTTTGTAATAGGTTGAGGCTTTCCAATCGCCGACTTTCTTGGCCGCTTTGTCGTCGACAATGACGCCAGCGTGGATTGATGAATGCGCTGATTTGAGTTCTTTCTCTGCTGCCTTGATTTCGTCTTTCAGCGCCTCAACCGCTTGCTGATACTCCAACACAGAATCGCGATAAGCTTGGCTTGTTGGCAGTGGAACACGGTTCCAAGTGCTGACATATTTTTGGCTCTCCCCTTTCAGTGTCACCGTGCTATTGAAGATTCCAGCTAACGCGTAGTAATCCTCTGTTGGCACAGGATCAAATTTGTGGTCGTGGCAACGCGCACAACCAAGCGTCAAACCGAGGAATGCTCGACCCACCGTATCGATCTGTTCATCAACAACATCCAAACGCAACTTCGCCTTGTCTCGCTCGCTTAGCATTTTGGTGCCAATCATCAAGAACGTCGTCGCAACCACGTTATCGTATCGCTCTTGGTCCGTTGCGGCGGTCAGCAGATCACCCGCAATCTGCTGGCGAATCATCTGGTCCCAAGGACGATCTGCGGCAAATGCGTCGATCAAGTATTGCCGGTAACGCCAAGCCTCGTGGTGAGTCGCGTTGAAGTCACTTCCGTTACTGTCGGCATAACGTGCAACATCCATCCAATGACGAGCCCAATGCTCCGCAAAGGCAGTCGACGCCAACATCGAATCAACGATTTTGATCCAATGTCGACGCGACGGATCGGCCAACCACGCCAACTGAAGCGAGGGACTTGGCGGTAGCCCCGTCAAATCAAATGCTAAACGCCGCAAGCGAACTAGAGGTGCCGCAACGGGCGAGGGCGTTAAACCAGCCTGATGAAGCTGGCGATTCAAGAACCGATCAATCTGGCCGGTTGCCGATGCATGCCCATCGGCAGGTGGATCAACCGCCGCAATCGGTTGAAAGGCCCAAAAGTGACGCCCTGCCTCTAAATCAATCCCGGAAGGTTCTCGTGCCGAGTACCCATCACGGCTGCGCGGATCGTTCGCCCCCGCCGCGATCCACGCCTCAATGTCGCGAATCACTTGATCTGGCAAACGACCAGCGGGAGGCATCTCAGAGGACTCATAACGAATCGCCGAAACCAACAGACTGCCTTTCGGGTTACCGGGGTCAATCGCCAAACCACTTTCTCCGCCGGTCAGCATTTCGACGGGGTGATCGAGTCGTAAGCCACCACCAAGTTCCTTTGATTCAGACGAATGGCACTCGTAACAGTGGTTAACCAAAACCGGTCGAATCCGAGTTTCAAAAAAGGCCTCGGAATCCGGACTCTGTGCACGGACAGCTGCGAATGCAAACAAGCAAACGCTGAAGACGCAACCAAAACGCAATGCGTTGAGTCGCAAACGCATCGTATCGTAGACCTGACCGGGGCAACAAAAAGGAGTTCACGGACCTGCAGGATACCATAGCTGCGGCCCGCTCCGAAGTAAGATCCGCTTCGCCAGGAGCTGTGAGAGTCCGTCTCAACGGTGGCTGCAATCATCACGACAGTGCCCCACATAATCGGCGAAGTCCCGTCTGGCCGTATCGATCGGGGTACGGATGCCCTCATATTTGCCGCGGATTAACCGCCGCGGAGGGGTGCGGGTGTCGCGACATGAATCTGCTCAAACAGTGCAAAGCCATACCGTTTGGCGAACGGAGTCAAGCCGATGAAGACAGCCAATTTCCAATCGCGACTCTCAAGATTGGGTGGCCGCTAATAGCCACTAACCTCACCCGGAGTGACGGCGATACTCGGCCGGGGCCGA
>JAYZAR010000417.1:0-5637 GCA_036339635.1 Planctomycetota bacterium
TCATTTATTTGGTAAACACGATTGAACCGGCGACATTCAAAGCTATGTTAACGCGGGCCGGTCAGGAAATCGTTGATTTTTAGACCGCCTCGACGAGCGAGCGTTTTATCTTGAAAAAGCGGCTGGCAGTTCGTGACTAAGAACCAGTGAGCGGCTGGAAAGTTGTTTCGGACGTTGCGATCGTCCTGCGATCCGCGGCAGTCGCTTTGTTGGTAGGTGACTGGTTGTTGTACCCGTAAATGAGGCCTTTTGGGTAACCTGGCATCTAGTCTTCGGGCTTCTCGTCAACGCTCCACCCGGGTGTGCTAATTTTTCCGTAGTACGGGTAGTAATCCCAATCCACGCGGCCTCCAACAACGCGCGGGTCGCCCGTCGCTTTCAAGTGTTCGAAAAGTTGGCGACGAAGCAATGCCTGAGGTGCTGCCGCCTCCGAGGACCCTGCTACATTCACCATTTGATGCGGGTCGCGGCTAAGGTCATAGAGTTCTTCAGCCGGTCGCATGCCGAATGCCAAGGCAGCGAGGTGCGCGACACCATCCTTGTTTCGATTTTCCATCATGTAGTTCTTGGTCGGCGAGGTGTCGATTTCACCATACGGGATTGAACGCGCGCAAACACTCGGGTCGGGCGAACCGGATGGCCAGCGAGTTGGTTCGAAATTGTGAATGTAGAGGTAGTCTTTCGTGCGAATCGCGCGGCACGGATAGCCTTGACCTCCTTTTCGGCACCCGTCGTGACGCTCCATCGCAATGAAGGCGGCATCACGGTTTTGATTCTTGTCATCGCGAAAAATCCCAGTCAAACTAATCGCTGTCATCATTTTTGGCGGCGACAGCCCGGCTGCTTCTAGAAAGGTTGGCGCTAGGTCGCTCAGATTCACAAACGCGGTGACGGTTCTGCCCGGGTTGCGAATTCCTTGCGGCCAGCGGATCGCAAGTGGCACGCGTGATCCTGCATCGTAGAGGCTCGCCTTGGCTCTCGGAAATGGCATACCGTGATCACTGGTCACGACGATGATCGTATTGTCGAGCTGACCGCGTTGTTCCAGCACAGCGAACGCACGTGCGACCATCTTGTCAAAATGCTCAACCTCTACAAGATAATCTAAGAGGTCGTTGCGAACGATTTCGTGATCAGGAAATATCGGCGGGACGACGGTATCAGCGGGGGCCTTGCCAGTCAGCCTTCCTGAACCTGCCTGGAAAGATCGATGAGGTTCTGAGGTACCGAGCCAGAAACAGAATGGCTGATCATCCGGAACGTTTTGCAGAAAGTCATGAAAGTTGGCCGCATAGTCCGTTGACCGGATACCATTGTAGGGCGGGTCCAAACGCTCTCGATTGTATTCCTTTCCCGCTGGATTGCTTTTGCGGCCTCCCGGTGCCAAGCGACCGGGACTCCAGCCTTTGCCCGTATAGCCAATCGAGTATCCCGCCTCTGCTAGTAACTCGGTATAGGTTGCAAACTTTGCCGGCAGCGTGCTGTGAATGTTTCCGGCTTCCTCCAAACGCCAAATGTGTTGGCCAGTCAGAATTGCTGATCTCGAAGGTCCACACGTTGGAGCATCGCAAAAAGCATGTGTAAACCGCAGTCCCTCCCTAGCGGTTCGATCAAAGGCAGGCGTCTGCACGACCGGATCACCATTCGCGCCAGTATGTTCATAGCTTTGATCGTCAGAAATGCAAAAGAGAATATTGGGGCGTTCTTCTGCCAGCAAGGTTTGAGCACATTTCAGGGAAAACAGCGTGATGGCGACAAACGCTGATGACAGTCGAATGGAAATGTGGTTGATCTTCATTTCTACGCCCTGGTTGAAACCCTTTCTCCGGTGCGGCCTGTTGTGCTGCCGCCAGTTTCTCGTTCGGATTATACGAACAAATGGAATGTGAAAGGGTTTCCTAAATCTTGCGTTCAATCGCCAGCGACGGGACGGAAATTCTGCACTACCATCAGGTGGATCTATGGGAAATGGTAAATGCAGCTGGGAAGTTCACGGAAGGTGCCGCCAGAATGCGGGCATCCATCGTGCAGTGGCTCTTAATAAGTGGCCTTGTTCATCCACCAAACACGTTTTGAGTTATCGCGCATGGGATGAGTTGTCGTCAATCTGTGCGTCCAAACCTGGCGTCGGGGACAACTTGACCCTCTTTAGATTAAGGAGTAGAAACATCCGTGTTGAGTGCCGGTAAATGCGATGAAACGCGTGCCATTACCTTAACGGTAGCGACAACGAGAAGTGTTGATTTGGCTGCCTCAACGAACGAAGAAACAGGCTGCAGCAAAACTTTCATTGAATGATGCATTGGTTCGATGATGCGGTTTTTGTGATTGTGGTTGGCAATAGTGTGTTCGTTGCCAATCATGGTCGGGCAAATCCGTCTTGGCGGGCAACGGTTTGGTTTGGGCTAAGACCATGACGACACATTCTGCCTGCGCACCACCACCAGTTAGTTCATCTCCATGCGAGAATGAAAAGCCGGCCGATTGGTGTCAAACGCACGGAGTTGAGAAACCTATGCAGGAAAACCGAATCGGTCTTGGTTTCCTCTCTTCATTGGTGATCCACTTAGGTTTAGCCGTTATCTTGTCATTGTTTGTTTATGCTCGGGAACAAGCAAAATGGCTAACGATTCAACTTAGCAACTTCGCAATGACGGACGATTCATCATTGCAGTTTGTCGATTTGTCGTTCCAGGATATTGCCGGTTCCGAGCTTGAAAACGATGAGTCGCTCCCGATTAACGTATTCGATTTGGATGACGACCTCGCCGAGAAGGGAATAAATCAATTGATGCCGGAGCTTTCTGGCGATAACGTGAAACTGGGTGGACGACAGTCCGGAACCGCTGGAGACGAGGCAAAGTTGCCTCAAAAAGATCGCCCGGTTCGCTTCTTTGGGACGCAAGCTTATGGAAATAGATTTGTTTACATCTTGGATATCTCGGGCAGTATGCAAGGCAGGAGACTGCTGCGGGCTCAAAGAGAGCTTTTGAAATCTGTGTGGGCGTTACCCGAAGACTATTTGTTCCATGTCGTTTTGTTTAATGAGGAGGTTTTCAATTTTGGAAACATACCCGATCTGCGTCCGGCAACGCGTACGAACAAAAAGCTCCTCGAGCGTTGGATTGCGACCGCCGCCGCGCAAAGCGGTACACTCCCCGGCCCCGCTTTCAAGATAGCAGGTGATTTGCAGCCCGATCACGTGTTCTTTCTCTCTGATGGTGATTTTGAAGTCCGAGACCAACAGGAGGTCGGCGTACAAGGGTTTGTCGATTTATTGCTAGGGGCCAGCCTTGCGCGGCCGAATCGGTTTCAGTCGCCGACGATCGACAACTATGTTGCAAAGAGCATCTTGGATGGTTACGCTCCCGACATCGTGATTCATACTTTTGCCTATGAGAATATGGCGGGTTTCCAAACACTCAAAGCGATCGCAGAGGAGAAAGGTGGCACTTGCCGTTTCGTTCCGCCCGTACGCTGAGGGCGAGACCGCAGCGTACGGGCCGAAGCTTAGATTCCACCGCAGTCTCGAAGAACGGTATTCAGGATGTGCCCAGTCAGAGGGCTCCAGCAAGCCGAACCGATCGGGTCACAGCTGCTGCAAAATCTTTTCTTTGCGATCTGCGTCGCTGCTTTCCTTGAATTGCTCTGCCCAATGCTGTGACTGTTGATCCAGTGTTGGTCTCGTCTCGCCCTGCGGGGCTTGGGCAGCATTCTTCGCTGCCTTGCTGTGAACGGGTTTGAACCGGCCTATGACTTTGCGACCAGTTCGGGACAGTTTTTCTCCAGCCATTCGGCTGCTGAATGGGCATCAAGGCTCCCGGACACTTGTCTCTCTATCTTCTGCTGCGTTGCTGTGATGCGACGGGATACCATCTGGCTCTCGATCGCCTCATCCTTTTTCATTCCCATCCGGTTCAACAAGTTCGTCACCCAATCGCCAGCGAAGACTTTCATCACAGGATCCTGGAGCGATACATGATGTGCAAACCTACAGCGGCACGACAATTCATTGGCAAATCCAACGCGGCGATCATCGACCGATGGCAAAGGATGCCGCTCGCCAACGATGAAATCGATGACGGCAGACTGATTCAGATTAAGGCTCTGGGAGAGTTCCGTATTTCAATCGTTTTCGGACATAGCTTTACAAGGCACGTTGAAGGTATAGCGACTTGCAATGACTTCAAGCTGTTCCAAGACATCAAGGAAATGTGCGACGAGAAGGATTGCAACAGTCTCCGAATTTGAGCGTTCCTCTGCCTCCGTCGCCAAACCCGAGAATTTGGTTTCGTTAACCAGATACTTTCAGGGGCGAAGGTTGCATTCGTTTGCTTTTTGCTGCGCAAAAACCAATCAAACGCGCCCATCACGGCTGTCTCTTATTTTGTGTTGCAAATGTCGGGCAGCCCTCCGGCTTTCCGTCCTATTTTGTGAAACTACCGGGCGTCGGCCGAAATCAACCTGCCTTGGTGACCGCCATCGTACTTGATTCATACCAGCGTTCTCGCTTCATCGTTGCTCGGAAACTGAAATGATGCAGTGACGCCGGGAAGCCATGAGGTCAGTAATAAGGTTTTTCCCAAGCAAAAAGCCCACCGCCGAAAACGACGATGGGCTTCCTGTGATGATTAGTCGAGCCGATAGGGATCGTGCAACAGCCTGCCTGCGTAAGCGATGACCTCTACGACCCGGGATTGGCGTCTTTGACTGCCTTCTGCATTACTGTGATCGCTGCATCGGTGTAGCGTTCGTACTCGTTGTAAAAGTGATTCATGGCTGCTTCGTCAGCGAAGAAGAACATGCGATTGTGAATCGGATCTTTCAGACCCCACTCCCGCTTCCCCGGAACCACTTTGCGTTCTTCAAAAAATCGCACGACATCGATCCCGTTGAGTACCGGTGTGAACGGCATCGGATCTGCAAGAAACAGCTGCATATTTTCTTCGGTGGTGAACAAATAAAGTTTACCAAGGTGTATGACGCCAAACTCCGAAGTGCCTTCGACCCATTTATTCTCATTGATGACTGTGACTGCACAGTATCCCTGCATCGCTAATTCTGGCTGCTCTTCCGTTTCGTCAACGGTCACCACAGTTGAAGCCGACTCGCCTGGGTCCGTGCTTGTCACTGCGTTTTCTGTTGGTTCGGGGACGGACTCTGACGGCACAGTAAGGGTCGCGTTTGGTGATGCGAACGTTGCTGTTGGTACCGGCATGTCCACTGCTGGCGTCGGTGTCTGGGTGGTTGTCTCAGTTAGGTTTTCGGTTGGTAATGTGAACGATGGGCTTGCCGACTGCCCGACACCACGGTCTTGAGCCGTGGTGATTTGCGGTCCTTCGCTGGTGGGCATCGCGAAGCTGGGTATCCGTTGGCCGGTTGACGCGACTTGCGCCTGGGTTCGGCTGGGGGTCGGCATCGACATCGCAGCATAGGCTGGTTGGGCTGCGACCGGTTGCTCAACCTGCGGTGATTGCATCTTCGTCGCGGGTGCAACCTGAGTCTGGGCCGATGTCTGATTGTCGGCTATCTGCCTTTGAATCGGGTTCGCAGGTTGTTGGGATGCGGCCGGAAGTGTGCTTTTTAGCATCGCGACATAGCGATCCGGATTTTGTGGGCTAACGGCGTGCGAGAGTG
>JAYZAR010000418.1:0-31066 GCA_036339635.1 Planctomycetota bacterium
AACTACCTGATTTCAGTCCATTAAGAGCTGATAGGGTAGTTTATCAAAGATCATTTAATCGCCCGACCGGATTGGTGCCCGAGCAACGTCTTTGGTTGTTTATCCAGAAGTGGATGGGATCAGTAGTCTCGTTAACCCTGAACGGGCGTGCCATGGATATCGGTTCGACAGAGGTCTCATGCCACGTCGAAATCTCGGGTTGCCTTGAACGTCACAATATAATCGAGCTCCGATTAGCTGCAGTTGGTGACCTGCAACCTCGGTTGGTAGGTCCCGTTGAACTTCGGATCGAATCGGTGACGTGACGTTGCCGCGATCGAGGGCGGTACTCAACCAGTGCTGACCGAGTCGGCTTAGTTTCCGACTGTGTGGACGAGGATTTCGTTATGGGCTTTGTCGATGACGCCGGTGCCCGTAACGAAAACGACTTGATCACCCCGTTTAAGGTCTGCGTGTTCAGCACCCCAGCGGCAGATTTCGTCAATGAATTCGGCTCCTTTGCCGAAGTTGTCGGCATGAATTGGCTTGATTCCCCACAGCAGGTTGATGCGTCGCAAGGTTGCCGCCGAATCGCTGACACCGATCGAGGGTATCCGACTGCGACTGGCACTTTTGATCCATGCCGTGTTACCACTGCGGGTAGCAATCACGATTAGCTTTGCACTAATGGCTTCGGCAATATTCGTTGCGGCGTGCGTAACAGCGCTGGTGATGGGATGTACGCGATTGGTTGGCGCAGTGTTGTGTGGCGAGTGTTTGATTAATTCACGTTCGGTGCAAAGCATGATCCGATTCATGGTTTCAACCGCTTTAGCTGGGTGATTACCAATCGCGGTTTCACCGCTGAGCATGCACGCATCTGCTCCATCAAGAATGGCGTTGGCGATATCGCTGACTTCGGCGCGCGTTGGGCGGGCACTTAGGTGCATCGATTCCAACATCTGTGTGGCAACAATCACTGGCTTAAGTTTTGCTTTGCAAACCCGAATGATTCGTTTCTGGGCGATCGGGGTTTCTGCAACGTCGATTTCCACGCCAAGGTCTCCCCGGGCAACCATGATTCCATCTGCTTCCTCGACAATCGCGTCAAGATGTTCGAGTGCCTCGGGTTTTTCGATTTTGGCGATGGTTAAAGCGTGAGATCCATGTTCGGCAAGGAGTTGCTTTAGCTGTTGGATATCTTTTACTGAACGTACGAAAGATAGGCTGATTAAATCGATTCCATTTCTTGCTCCCCAGATTGCATTTTCGATATCCCGTGGCAGCAGAGCTGAAACGCTCAGTTTGACGCCGGGAAGATTGATGCCTTGGCGGCTACGTATTGTGCCTGCTGCAGTGACGACGCACTTTGCATGATGTTCGTCGATGCTCTCCACTTGCAAGGCGACGGCACCGTCAGCCAGCAGTACGCGATCACCCACTTCCAATTCATCAACCAACTGTTCATAGGTACTAGTGAGTTCAGTCTCGTGCTGTGGGTTTTCGCCACGGACGAAGGAGAGCGTTGCTCCGACCGAACAAGTTATCGGTTCATGGGTCAGTTTTCCAAGGCGGATCTTTGGTCCGGCCAGATCAAGCAGTACCCCAACCGGAAAACTTGTCTCGCGAGAAGCTTCACGGATGCTCTCAAGGACCTGCTCGTGCTCCCCTCGGGTTCCATGGGCAGTGTTGATTCGAAAGACATCGACGCCAGCCCGTATCAAACCGGATAGTTGTTCCCGGGTGCTGCACGACGGGCCAACCGTGGCGACGATTTTCGTACAGGCTTCTTGCATGGATGGTCTGGGCATCAATTCATTCCAGTGTTGGACGCAATACGGAATTGTGGTCTTTCAGCTCCACTCGTTTTCTGAAAGATTTTCGATTGTCGCCGGTCGTTGTCGTCAAGAACTGATTCGCGGGGCGGAATTCTGGCTATGTTCGATGGAAGTGAATTTTCACTGAGCGTCGCGAGCCCACGACGCTCAGTATTTCAGTCTTCACGGCTCCTTGCGATACCGGATCGGCCTTGATCGTACTAAACTTGCTCTCATGAATGCAGATAAACGTCCCGTGGCGGTAGTCACCGGTGGTTCAGCCGGTCTCGGTTTGGTGATTTCCAGGGAATTGCTGGGTCACGGATACCGAGTTGTGATTGTGGGCCGCGATGCGGGTCGTTTGGAAACTGCAGTTGCGACCCTTGGTGATCAAGAGCCTAATTGCTTATCGCGGCAGGTTTGTGATGTTAGCAGCCGCGCGGAAGTGGAGGATTTGCTCTCAACGGTGGAGCAAACGTTCAATCGTTTGGATGTTTTGGTGAATTGCGTGGGGGCCAGTGATCGTGGGCTGGTTGAGAATTTGGAGGTTGAGCAATTAGAAAAGCTGTGGCACCAAAATGTGGTCACTGCCCTGCTCTGCTCCCAGGCATCGATTCCTTTGCTGGAGGCAAGTTCGGGGACGATCGTGAATATTGGATCATTGGCCGCTAAGGTTGGCGCACGCTACATCGGGGGGTATTCGACGGTGAAGCACGCGTTGGCTGGAATGACCCAGCAGATGCGGTTGGAGCTCAAGCCACGAGGGATCCATGTCGCCTTGGTGTCGCCGGGTCCGATTGCCCGCTCTGATGCGGGAGATCGTTATCGCGACTCGATTGATGGTTCCCTGCCACCGCAGGCGTCGGCGCCCGGCGGCGGAGCTCGAGTGAAGGGGTTACCGCCCGAGCGGGTCGCCGCTGCTGTGATCAAGTGCGTTCAAAGAGGTGCTGTGGACATTGTTTTGCCCGGGCATCTGCGAATCTTGATTGCCCTTGGACATGCCTTTCCTAGAATTGGCGATTGGCTGTTGCTGAAATTCACTTCCTCGAAGTAAGTGCAGTTATGAGAAACAAAGAAGTGTTTGGTGTAAGGGATGCATCTGGCGGCTGGTTTTCACGATGAATCACTGGTTGCGTCACGGTTGCTTTCAGACATTTGTGATCGTTTTTGTCATGGCTCAATGCGGCTGGTGGAATCGAGTGCGGATCGCTGACGCCGTGAATGATTGATCGGTCCTCCCCATCCCCTTGCTCGCGATAATCATACGAATGAAAGACTGGCATGGGGTGCGAATTCAGACGATCGTTTGACGAGGAGAGTAGAGCTCACTGATCATTTTTGAGGCGATTTTGGGGTCTGTAAGTACCCTGTTGCGACTCGCGCCGATGCTCATGATACTGGTGGTTCACCGTATATCTCACCCTCGTTCTTCGTCTAGGTTTCTTCATGAGTGCCTTTCCAGATGTTCCCGTCATTCCTTATGAAGGCCCCGATAGCGACAATCCCCTAGCTTTTCGCTGGTACAACCCGGACGAGGAGATCGAAGGCAAGTCGATGCGGGATCATTTGAGGTTCTCCATTGTTTACTGGCACACCTTCCGCGGGGGCGGCGCAGATCCCTTCGGCGTTGCGACCGCAGTCAGGCCTTGGGAAGACGGAACCGATTCGGTCGAGAATGCTCAGCAGCGTGCACGCGTAGCATTTGAGTTGTTCGAAAAACTGCAGGCACCCTATTACGCATTTCATGATCGTGATGTTGCACCAGAGGGAGCTTCACTGGCTGAATCCAACCGCAACTTGGATGCGGTGGCTGACGTCCTGGAGCAAGAGCAGCAGAGAAGTGGTGTCAAGTTGCTTTGGGGTACGGCCAACATGTTCACGAACCCTCGGTTCATGCATGGGGCAGCGACAACATGTAATGCGGATGTCTTTGCTTTTGCAGGAGCTCAGGTCAAGAAAGCGTTGGAAGTCACACTGCGACTCGGTGGCGAAAATTATGTGTTTTGGGGTGGGCGTGAAGGGTATCAAAGCCTTTACAACACCGACATGAAACGCGAAATGGACCACCTCGGGGCCTTCATGCATATGGCCGTCGATTACGCCAAGGAGATTGGATTCAAAGGACAATTTCTGATCGAACCAAAGCCGAAGGAGCCCACCAAGCATCAATATGACAGTGACGCGGCAGCCTGTTTAAACTTCCTGAGATCATATGATTTGATGGATCATTTCAAATTGAATCTTGAAACGAACCATGCAACGTTGGCTGGTCACGAGATGATGCATGAAATCGATTATGCCGGTGCGCAAGGTGGGTTAGGCAGCATTGATGCCAACACAGGCGACCCGTTACTTGGGTGGGACACCGATCAGTTTGGAACAAGTTACTACCTCACCACACAGATCATGTATTACATTTTGAAGCATGGCGGTTTGGGGAGTGGTGGCGTCAACTTTGATGCGAAAGTTAGACGCGAATCCTTCGAGCCAATCGATTTATTTCATGCCCATGTTGGGAGTATGGACGCGTTTGCAAAAGGCCTGAGGATTGCCGCCGCGATTCGGGCAGACAATGCGATCGAAGGATTCGTGTCCAAGCGTTACAGCAGTTGGGATGAAGGAATCGGTGCCAAGATCGAAGCTGGTGGCGTCACATTGACTGATCTTGAGGCCTATATGTTGGAGAAAGGTGAGGCGGACGCGAATCAAAGTGGTCGGCAAGAGATGCTCGAAAACCTGGTCAACCGATATTTGGATCGCCGCTAAAGTTGCTGCCGATCGCGAGCTCCGTTCGATCGTTGGTGGTTAGATTCATTTTTTGATCGGATTGACTCGCGATAACACGAGGATCGCGTTTCCTTCATTCGGTTTTTTAGAGAGCGTGTTCCGCAAGCCATGAAACTATTTGATTTCGACGGCACCGTTGCTCAAGCAAGTCGTCATCTGGATGAATTAGCTTCTGTGCCATTGAAATGGGGAAGCAGCGGAACGTCGCGTAAGGCCGTGCTGAAGTGGCGTTGCTGGATGCCTGCTGTCGCTCAGCTTGCCCAGTGCTTGCTGAGTCATCTTCGTTCGATGTCACAGGTCCAGCCATCCGTTGATGGCTGAGGATTTAGTTTGATCCTTACCAATCGTTGGATGACAATTGCAGGCTCTTTTCGATAGGTAGAACGCGAATTCGGTACACTCGATAACGACCGCCTGTTGGTTTTATTAGCGCAGCAGGTTTGAGTGCTTTGGTAGATCCAAAAATTTTCAGATGCCCGTTGATCGCGTGGGAAAAGGCTTGTTTATGAATACAAAGTTGGCTGTCCTCAGTTGTGTTTTGTTGCTGGCTTTGAATTTAGGTTCGAAGTCGTCTTCGGCGGATGGGCTTCCCAATGTACTGTTCATCGCGATCGATGATCTGAATGACTGGGTTGGTTGTATGAAGGGTCATCCACAGGCGCAGACTCCAAATATTGATCGACTTGCTGCCCGAGGAATGCTGTTTTCGAACGCCCATTGTGCAGCACCGGCATGTAACCCGTCACGAGCTGCGGTTTTCAGTGGACGCATGCCAAATGTATCCAAGGTTTGGTCGAATGATTCGGGACCGATCCGCAAGGTATACCCGGGCTCACGCGATCTACCGACGGCACTGAATGAAGCTGGATACCACACCGCTGGCACCGGAAAATTGTTTGGCAAGCAAAGTGATCAGACGTTCCAGCAATACCAATCGTACGAGCAACGTTGGAGTCCGTTTTCTGGTGATGCTGTTGAGTACAGTAAAAAGGAGCTATCCAGTAAAGGAACGCGTAACCCTCGCCACTTGCTGCAGGACAGTCTGGGTCGCGATGTTGTTTTGCCGATCAATCGAATGCCATCTGACCGCCGGCCCAATGAGAAAAAGGGCGAATCATTCGATTGGGGTGGATTTGATCTTCCCGATACTGATTGGGGTGATACACGGAGTGCCAATTGGGCGATTGATCGTTTGGGTGATCAACATGAGAAGCCGCTGTTTTTGGGAGTCGGTTTTTATCGTCCACACATTCCACTCTTTGCTCCCTTACGTTTTTTTGAGCGGTTCAAGGACGATCCGGGTACGTTGCCCCCCTACCGCCAAGACGATTTGGACGATCTGAGTCTGCGAGGAAAGTCGTGGGCGCTTGAAGCTGTGACGGCTGGGTTGCATTCAACTGTGGTTGAGTACGACCAGTGGCAGACCGCAGTTGAATCCTATTTGGCCTGCGTGACTTACGTCGACCACGAGGTTGGCCGTGTCTTGGATGCACTGGACAATTCCAGCATGGCAGATAATACGTTGGTTGTTCTGTGGTCTGATCATGGCTGGCAATTGGGTGAAAAAGATCATTGGGGGAAGTGGACCGGCTGGGAGCGATCAACCAAAGTTCCCCTGATCATCGTTCCCCCCAAGAATCAAGCCGCTGAATTCGCCACGGCGGGTTCCGTTTGTGACGCACCTGTCGGCTTAATTGACTTATACCCGACACTCCTTGAGTTTTGTCGAATCGAAGGGCCAGCGATTCTGGACGGTGATTCCCTGGTGCCACTTCTTAAGAAGCCAAAATCACGATATCGCAACACTACGTTGACGATGTTCGAACAAGGTAACGCATCGGTGCGAGATTTAGATTGGCGTTACCTTCAATACGCCGATGGCAGCGAAGAACTTTATCACTTGAAACATGATCCCAATGAGTGGACCAACTTAGCCGCAATTGAAACTCATGTCGCAACCAAATTACGACTGAGAGCGGAACTTGAAAATCACCTTGCCCGATTTGAAACGGGATCGAATCGGATTTCTTCTTCTCAGCTCAAGTGGTTGGGGAACTACCGGAAGCAGGAAAATCTGCCTCGGCCGGGCGATATGCTTGTTCATGAAGATCCCGAGCCGCAGATCGCATCAGGATTTGTCAATCTTTACAATGGGCAGGATCTTGAGGGGTGGACGGTGCGTGGTGGCCATAGCAAATTTGAAGCCACCGGGGATGTCATTGTGGGAACCTGCGTACCTGGTTCACCGAGTACCTATCTTTCAACGAATCGATCGGACTATGGTGATTTTGTCTTCACTGCGGAGATCAAACATGTAGTTGATTGCAACACTGGATTGATGTTTCGGGCGGCCGCCAAGTTTGAAGAAACTAATTCGAAACAACGTGAGCTTGTTTTCGGTCCGCAGTGTGAAGTTGAAGCTTATTCCAAGCAACGATTTTGGTCAGGAGGGATCTATGGCCAGAGTGCAGGCGGATGGATCTATCCTATGTGGTTAGAAGCTCATAAAGAAACTCGTAAACATTTGAAAAAGAAGGGCGATTGGAATCGCGTTACGATCGAGGCGAAGGGGGAAACGATGAAGACTTGGTTGAATGGACAGCCGGCAGCCTACTGGAAAACAGAGCTCTATCCGGAAGGCTTCTTCGGCTTGCAGATTCATGCTGGCAGCAAGGGGATCATTCACTTTCGCAACATCAAGGTGAGAGAGCTTTGAGGAGCCATTGGGTAAGCCGGGGAATCACCCGGTGTTGATGCTCCTTCGCTCTCAGGCATTGCAGTCAGAACGACATGATTACAAAAGTCAAGTTTTCAGCTGCTTGGCAAAAACGCACAGGATACCTATTGTTCGATGCGTCTGGTTGATGACTGCGATCACTCGGCTGTGTCATCATAGATTGGCAGGTGTCGATAATAGACTTCAAGATTTAGCAGATTCATCGTTGTGACGTACAATCTACCTGCATGGATGGCCCACCGATCGGGGACCGGTCGCATCGGGTCCCAGCTCCCCGTCAGGGGGCCGGTTTTGATCTGACCCTCGAGCAACAATGGGTTCAGAATTTGATTCCATTCATACCACGTTTCGCCACCCATGTGGAACATCACTTGGGTCGCGTAATACCAGTAATAGGTGTCACGTTGCGGTGATCGGAAGGTGCCATTTTGAGGGGAAAACTCAAGCAGGTATTCAGATGCAGACTGCATGGCCGCGTTTTCTCGACTCCAACCGGAGTACATTCGCATCAACATTCCAACCGCCGTCATGGTTGGAGTTGGTGTCCGTCCATGCCTCTGTGTGGGTGTGTCAGGAGCAAATGGATTGTAACGATAGCGATCTGGTCGCTCAGGACTTTGTGCAAGCTGCAGCCATTGGTTGATTCCCCGATAAGTTTTCTCGGGCACTTCAAGGCCGGAAAGCTGTCCGCTTTTTAAAGCCATCATCATCCATCCAGTCACGCTGGTGTCTGAACTTACCTGCGGAGAGTATCGCCAAGCCCCTCGTTCGCGGTGTTGCGTATCGATGATGTAATTCAAACAAGACTGAGCGGCTTGCTTCAGATCGGGGTCTTGGGTCATACCATATGCCTCACAAAGCGCCAGTGATGCGATGCCGTGGCTGTAAAAAGCAACATTTTGATCGCTGATCTGATTCTCACTGCGGTACAGGTCACCGTTGGCCTTTTGGTGCCGTATCAAATACTGCAAGCCTCGATTGACTGTTTCGAGGTATTGATGTTGCACATGGGTGTAGCCCGCACCTTGAAAGGCAAGCAAGCAGAGTCCAGTCGCGGCAGTATCGCTTTGCAAAGCTACCTCTGTGCCGTGGCCCTGTAAGGACCAACTTCCGTCCTTATTCTGTGTTTTGGCCAAGTAGGTGAGCCCCAATTCAATCGCTTCTTCAGTTGCGGGGCCAACCATGCCGGCGGGAGTCGGTGCTGCGCCGCCCTTGGTGCGCATCACACGCCTTGAGAAGGATTGCACTGATGTCACCTGGTTACCCGCAGGTGTGATGGGACCACCGACCTCCCGTTTGGGGCGGACCCCGCGGTTGATGTCCAACACCGATACACTTGGCTGTTCGCGAGTCGGAATACCACCGGCAGTCGATCTTGGTTGATTCGCTAAGCCAGCCAGACCATCTGATATCGGGGCGTCGAAGTTAGGCATCTCGATTGCGGCCGACAAACGATTGCTATTCCCTGAACGTCCACCTGACGTTGCGTTGCGTCTGGGGGCGTCATCGCTGTTTAGTCGATCACCTATTGTCTCACCGATTGCATCACCGGCCAAATTCATCGGTCCGTCTGGTAGTGAATCACTGGGGTTCACCGCGCCCGCTGGTGTAAAACCAGTTCCCACACGTTGACCATTCTGTCCTGGTGCTCGGCGAGCGGTGCCCTCCGCAATCGTAGGTACGTTGGTTCCAGTTTGTCGCTGGCTCCTGGAGAATTGGACTGTCGAGGAAGTGGTTTCAATCGCGGGTAGCCCCGAGGTACCTCGGGCCTGATTGGTCAATTGAGCGCCAGTGGTTTGTGCTTGTCGCGTCACGCCGCTGGGGGATGGCGACAATAGCAAAGTTGAGGCGGCATCGAATCTCGCGATCGCTACACTTTGAGGTGCTGGCGAAGAGCCCGCAGGTTGCAGGTTTCGTGACGCTGATGTTGACTGGCGTTGTTGCCGTAATACAGATTCGCCGACGCGCGGAACGGACTCGCTTCGATTGCGGGCGCCGGCAATGGACGGCTGGGATGTCGAAAGTGTGGGGATTTCAATGGTTGCCGGTGCAGTGGGATTATTCGTGAGTTTCCGTGCCGAGCGTTTTTGCTCGTTGACGCGACGCTCTGAGTTGACGACCTGAGGGTTTGCCTGAGTTGGCACGTTCGGTGCGGTCGGCATGCGGTTCGTTATGGATGAATCGTTTACTCGATTGCTTCGTTGAGCCAATCGAGCTGGCGCTTCAGCAGGTTTGGGAAGTGCATCGCTCGGATCTTGTCGCTTCATCAGATAATTTTTTTCTGACGATTGCGGTGGCTCTGGTGGGCGAGGTAATTCTGTTCGACGCGCTGTTTTTTCGAGGGGAGGAGTTTGGACTGGTTTCTCCGGTTTGACACGTGAGGTCGTTACAGCATCGACAGGCTCTGTCCAATCAGGTGGTGCGGTCGTTTGATCAGGATCTGTCGCTCGAAAGAGGTATTCGGGGATGGTTCGTTGAGTGAGCGAGCGTTCCGTTTTTTTTCCGGAGAATGCGTTGGGGAAATACCGTCCAAAAATGATGACATTGATGGCCAGAAAGAGTAGCAACAGATGAACGAAGACACTGAATAGGAAGCCAAGCTGGATCGATTTTTGGACGTGTCGAGATACTAACCCATGCGATAAAAACGTGAGTACGAGTGCGATGATTGGGACAGCGACAATGTATGTCCAAGCATTAAACAACCAACGCGGATCATCAAACTGAAGCTGTGTCGTGATGACGTAAAGCACCAGCCCAGCGACCGCAAGGATCGAAACATCAAGCGACCACATGCGCTCTCGATTTCTCGTTGATCGCTCGATTGGTGGTGGTGTCGGGTTTCTCACGCTGCGACTCCATTGCCAGCATCTTTAAGTGGTAGATCATCCATCGGGGCCGTCCTGCGTAGAGACGGTATAATCCGAAATGCCAGTGCGGTTGCAAACGTCCATCACACTAACGACCGGCTGAAAAGTTGTGGCGCGATCAGCGCGAATAACTACGCTTTGGTTGGTCGGGTTATTCGCGACGGCTATCGACAGCCACTTTTCGAGTTCCTGTAGATTCGACTGTTGGCCGTTCAAATACAGATCGCCTTGCTGGTCGATGTCGACAACCACTTCTTTCGGTTTGCTTGTCATCGGAACAGCGCTGGTTGCTGTGGGGAGCACGATGTTTAATCGACGCTCTTCATCCTCAAATTCACTTGTCACCAAAAAAAAGATCAACAGCAGGAACATCACATCGATCAATGGTGTCAGGCTAAGGGTGCTGGCAACAGTAGAACGTTTGATTTTCGGCATGATCAACCTGCTCGCATATCGCCACGCTGCTTCGCACGTGTCGGTTGAGTGGGTGGCGGTGGGGGTTGGACCACCTCTTTGTCCGTTACCGAGTCGTTCATTGGATGCAATCTGCCGTCAGCATCGAGATGGCGTTTTCCTGAAAACCGATCTAACCCAGGAGCCATCTCAAAGGCGAACTCTTCAACTTGGTGGAAAAGTTTTGCCAATCGATTTTCGAGATAGAGTGCCAGATATGCCGCGGGAATCGCTACTACAAGTCCGGCTAACGTCGTCACCAATGCAGTGTAAATTCCCTCGGACAGTTGCTCGCTGCGGGTTCGGTCAGGGGTGAGGGTTGTTGATTCATGAAAGGCAACAATCATCCCCCACACTGTTCCCAGCAGACCCATCAGTGGTGTTGCAGCAGCAGCAAGGGTGAGCCAGCGTAGCGGCGCTGCATAGCGATCCGCTTCACGCTCGATTGTTTCGTTGGCGGTCCGTTCAACTTCACCGAGTGATTGCCCTGTTCGCATCAGCATGGCACGGATCACGTTTGCCAGTGCTGAAGGGTGGCGGCCACAAGCTTGAAACGCTTCAGCCGGATCAAATTGACCAGTCGCAGCATTCAATTCTCGGAGTTCAAGTTCCAATTGTGGCGGCAAGAGGATCCGCTGTCGCATCATCACCATGCGTTCAAATGCAAGGGCAACCACCATCAGGCTCATCAAACCGATCGGGATCATGAAGGCGCCACCCCGCGTGATGAGCGTCAATAGATCAATTCCCGACGGTTGCGAGTTATCCACTGGTTCGGCCGTTGGTTCTTCCATTAGCTCTTGGATTTCAGTGGCAGGAATGATTGGTGACGTATCATTCTGAGCCCACGCTACGAGTCCCGTCGATTGAGCGCCTAGAAAAGCGCATAGAAATGTAGTTACGAAGAGCGTTGCGTTTTTTGTTGAACTCACTATTCGAGTGCCTCCAGACGCTTTCTAACATCGCTTGCAAGCTCGTGCTTCGGGTGTTTTTCAATCACATAGGAATAGAATTCCTGCGTGTATTTTCGGGCCTTCTTCTTCGCCGCATCGGAGCGTGCTGATTGCATGAGTAGTTCACTGCATCTTGCTGCTTCGAAACCACTTTTCGCCTGCCAGTTCTTGATTTGATCGGGTGCTTTTTCAGCGCCAAAGCCGAACATCACACGCTGGAATTCTGGGATTGCTTTGTCGAAGGCTTTGTTGGAAAAATGAATTTCGCCCATCATAAACCGAGCGCGAGCGGCCAGCTCATTTCGATATTTGTCCGCTACCTGCGAGTAAAAACGCAACGCATTGGCGGGATCGCCCTTTTGCTGATAAGCAAAGCCTGTCTCGTAAAAAGCTTGCGGTAAATACGCGGTGGTTGGAAATCGTTTCCGAAGTTCATCGTACCACTCGATCGCCTCATCCCACTGCTCTAGCTGCGCCGCACTCTGACCTCCGTGCAAGAATGCAAGTTCGCGGATCTGGCGTTCGCTTCCGTCGCGAATCGTTTGAGACGTTTCGTTCTTGTCACGAATCCAATTTCTGGCTTTTTGGTAAGCCGACAGGGATGTTTTGTATTCTTTGCGCTTGAACCTCGATTCACCGACCATCATCTCCGCATCGAATGCGAACGCGCCATTGGAATGTCGAGCAAATTGATCTGAAAAAGCTTGCTCAGACTTGTCGTAGTCACCAAGATTGAAATAGGACCAACCCATCCGGTAATGGGCCTTTTCATTCAATGATGCATCACCAGGTTTTGCTGCTGCAATCGCGAAGAATTTTGCGGCTTGTTCCCATTGTCTCGCTGCGTATTTTTGCTGTCCGACAAAGTAGGCTGCTTCCGCCACCAGAGGATTTTCTGGGAAGCCACGGATGAGCGTGTCGAAATGGCGAATGGCCGCCTTGGCGTCACCTGATTCTTGCAGCGACCATCCTAATTCATAAAGGACCTGATCCATTGACGGATAGTCAGGTACTTCTTTCACCAAGCGTTCGAGTTTCTTGGCGGCCTCGGCAGGTTTTTTTGATTGTTGCTCAATTAAAGCGAGTTCATACAGCGAATGCCCAAGATTGATTCCCGTCGGTTTACTAGCGAGGAATCGTTCTAAATCGCTTTTCGCCGTGGCGAGTTGTCCGAGTTTTCTTGACGCAATTCCGCGTGCCAAGGTAGCGTCATTCATTAAAGGGTGTTGCTGGTTTTCAGTCAGCATTTGATTCAGCGTCTTGAAAGCTGGTTGGTACCGCTCGAGCTGCAATTCTGCCCATCCCTTGCCGTACTGTGCATAAGGCACCAAGCGAGGTTCACCGCGGACTTCCAGGATTTGGTCGTACCATTTGATTGCATCTTCGAAACGGTTGTCGGCTGTCGCCAGTTGTGCGATGCGATAACGGGCCTGATCCGCCATCACTGGATTCCGTGCACCTTCGATCAATTTCCTCCATACTTGTCGGGCTTCCTTTGGCTGGTTTGCTGCGAGCAACGCTTGGCCGAGGAACAAGGAGGTTTGGTCGGACCGCGGCCAGTTGGGATCTGTCTGCAAAGATTTCTGAAATGCCTTTGCGGCGTCTTTTCCCCGATCACTGCGCAGGTGAGCTAGACCGATTAGTTGGTAGGCTTCCGCTCGTTGCGCTGGTTCAGGAAGGCCTGTGATCTCTTTTTGCAATATCGAAATAGACTGATCCCATTTCTTTGCTGCATTGTTGGCCACTGCGGCGCGGAGAATCCAAATCGGCCGTTGAACGTTATCACGCTCACTGTTGGCGAGCAAATAGGCGAATGTGTCGGAGGCCAATTCGGCCTGGCCGGTTGCCAGTTGTGATTCACCCGCGACGAATCGGAGATCGGAAACCAGGGTGTCTTTTGGAAAGGTTTGAATGAACTCCAAGGAGAGCTTCAGTGCCAGTTCTGCCTGACCTAATTGAAGTGCGGAAAAAGCAGCGTTGTAAAGCGCTCGCGGCGCTAATTCATCGGTAGGGGCGTCGCGATAGATTTTTTCAAAGAGCTTTAATGATTCTTCTACTGAGCCCGGTTCGGCAGCCAGTGCTTCTGCCAGATCGAGGCGAAGATCGTTTGCAAATTCGCCTTCAACACCGCGATCAAATTGCTTTCTTGTGATGGTGATCGCCTGCTCCGAATCCCCTTTGGCCAAGTAGATTCTTGCCAGCCAGTGGGAAGCTTCTGTTGCCGCAGAAACATTACTTTGAGCCAAGACATTGAGAAACTTCTTTTCCGCAGCCTCCATATCGCCACCGCGATAGCTGCTTTGCGCTGAAGCAAGGATGGCGGAGGCCGCATAGCTGGAATCTGGAAATTTCACTCGTAACTGATCGTAAGTTTCAGCTGCTTTGGACGATTGACCCGATTGAACCAAAGCGTAGGCTTGGCGGAACAACGCATAGGCGCGGTCATCGTCGGATGCGTTTGCCTTTGCCAAAGACTGAAACGATTCGATCGCTTGATCGTACTTTCCCAAAAGAATGAGTAGATCGCCCATGCGCAAGTGCACGTCGGTGACTAACTCGTCGCGGCTACAGCTTGCCAGCAACTGCTTGAACGAAGCAATGGCTTGATCTGGTAACTTCAGTTCTTCAAACGCGACACCTCTCGCGTAAATTGCGTCGCAATGTAGAGGCGATTTGGCGGCGTCCGGTAACGCCAATAATTGGTTATAAAAATCGATGGCTTTCTGTATTTGTCCGAGCCCGTAGGCTGCTTCGCCGCTGTAGAAAAAAGCTCGATCCAGAAACTGACTTTTGGGGAATTCCTTGACCAGTGCCTGGAAGGATGTGATGGTTGCTGTGAGCCGCTTCGCGTCTTTTTCTTGTCCATCACCTGCCGTGGCGTACAAACACCAGCCATAGTTCACAAGACTCTCTTCACGTAAGTCGTACTTCTTGTTCTTGAGAGCATTTGCAAACGATTTGCCGGCAGCAACATAGTCGGGTGGATCGCTTTGCATGTGACAGACACCCAGGAAATGCGCGGCGTCAGCAGCCATTGGATGGCTTGGGTGTTTGGTAAGGAATTTTTTCCAAGACTCGATGGCTAACTCCAGCGCACCGCCGGTTTGGAAATTCGCTGCATCAGCGTACATTGCCATGGACGCTTCGCTGGGTTGCCCGCCTGTGTCCTGCGGCCAGGCGTGAGATGCTGTGAAAAAGATGCTGCAACACCCGAGCATCGCAATCATGAACAAATTCTTGGGTAGACCGTTTATTGCTGGAACTGGCAAAGACGGACGGTCGCGATCAAGCTCTCGCAGCTTGGTAGCAGGCTGCCTCACGATAGGCTCCAATCTCACACGAACGGTCTCAAAAAACCGAGGTTTAGCCGGCAAACCCCGCAGGTTGTATTCTAGCCGTGGTTCGAAAATGTTGGTAGCTCGGGCGGTGGTCTCTGCCTTTTTGCTGGACTTCAGCCCGTATGTTTTGCCCAGGTTTCCCAGATATCTCGCTCTTTTGGCTGTTGGGGGATTAAATGCTGCCCAATCGAAATGATTGGTGAATGAACCGCATGGAAACTCCCTTCGTACAACCCCCAGACCACGGCGGAAGTTTCGCTGGTTGATTGCACGGGCAGCCCGATGCGAATATGTCGGACTGGCAGTTAGTCCGGTGGACCGGCTGGCATACGTTTCGATTGATCGGGGTGGTCGATCGGTTTCCTAGCCCTTACGTGATGCGAGCGCCGTGACTTCTCTAACTTGCCTGATTACCGGTGGAGCCGGTTTCATCGGTTCGCACTTAACTGAGTTTCTGCTTTCCGCCGGCCACCGCGTCATTGTGGTAGACGATCTGTCCACTGGTCAGGCGCGCAATCTAGCAAACGTAATCGATCATCCCGCGCTTGAGTACATCGAGGGGACGGTTGAGGACGAGCGATTGGTAGCGAGTGTGGTTGATCGTGCCGACCGCGTCTTCCATCTGGCGGCGGCCGTCGGGGTTGCGCTCATCGCGAAGCAACCGATTCAAACGATCGAACGCAATATTTATCCAACGCAGCTCATTCTGAATCGCCTCGGTGAACGGGCGAGCCGCGGCGACTTTGTGCCAACCTTTATCGCGAGTACGAGTGAGGTCTACGGGAAGAATCCAAAAGAGCGTTGGACGGAGGATGATGATCTTGTCTTCGGCGCGACCACGAAGCCGCGTTGGAGTTACGGCGTCTCGAAAGCAATCGATGAATTTTTGGCGTTAGCGTTTTACAAGGAACAAAAACTGCCGGCGGTTGTTGGTCGGTTTTTTAATGTCGTTGGTCCTCGCCAAACCGGAGCCTACGGGATGGTGTTGCCTCGCTTTGTCGACGCTGCTCAACGTGGAGATTCACTGGTCGTGCATGACGATGGCGAGCAGGTTCGGTGCTTTGCACATGTGGATGATGTGGTTCGAGCGGTTGCCACCTTGGTTGAAACACCGTCAGCCGCAGGACGAGTCTACAATATCGGAAGCGACGTCCCAGTATCCATTTTGGAATTGGCCAATCGAGTGATTGCGAGAGTCAATCCTCAGGCAGTGGTCGAGTTTCAAACTTACTCGGATGCGTACGACGATTCATTTGAAGACATTCGGCGTCGCGTACCCGATCTGAGCCGCATTCGTGCTGCCATCGTTTACGTTCCCACCAAAGACTTGGACGCAATCATCGACTCTGTCGCTGCATCGACTCGCGGTTCTTGAGTGAAACGACGGCCCCATTCCAAGGTTAGTCGTCAATGTTCGTTGCTGTTGAGGAATCACGCCCCTTCGGGAACACCGTTGCTAGGCTTGTTTCGTGTTGACGTAGGTCATGCGAAGGGCATGCAGCGCCTCGTCGATCATCTTTGATTCTGTCTCGTTAAGATTGCCCTTGGTCTTTTCCACGAGTATTTCGAGTGTGTCGATACAGTGCTTTGCATAGCGTTTGTCAACCGTGGATTCGCCGTTGGCTGGGTTCGGTACTTGTCCCAAGGCAGCCATCGCTTGTGTGAAAAGCATCGATACGAGCATTTCGAACGAAGCCGGAGGTAATTTTGGTAGCTCCGCTCCTGTTGGTTCATCGGCCGCAGTGTTGGGGGCAGCATTGTCGATTTGGACGGGGCTTTCAGCAGTTTCGCTCTGGACGGATTCATTATCCATCCCTGCAGCTTCCTTTTCCTTGGCGACTTGTTCTTTCCAGTCGGAGTCCACGATGATTTTCGGCTCTTTTTCCGCTTCACTCATGAAATCTGCTCCTGGGGAGGTTGTTTTGTCAACTCGTTGCTGCGCCGGGTGCGTCGATTGATTGTGGCGCCGACAAAACCTGCGAACAATGGATGGCTTTTGAGCGGTTTGCTCTTAAATTCGGGGTGAAACTGTACCGCGACAAACCAGGGGTGGTCAGGGACTTCGACGATTTCGACTAATCCGCCATCGGGACTGGTACCGGCGAACCTCATTCCATTGGCTTCGAATTGTTGACGATACTGATTATTGAACTCGTAACGGTGCCGATGTCGTTCGTCCACGGTGTCGGTATCGTATGCTTTTCCCGCCAAGCTGTGGCGATCGAGACGTGCTGGCTGGCTTCCCAGTCGCATGGTGCCGCCCATCTGAGTCACATTTTGCTGCTCATCGAGTAAGCAAATGACGGGATGCTGTGTGTCCTTGTCAAACTCGCTTGAGTGGGCGTTATCGAGCTTCATTATGTGCCGCCCGTACTCGATCACGGCACACTGCATACCCAGGCAGATCCCGAGAAATGGTATGCCTCGTTCGCGCGCGAATCGGATGGCCTGAACTTTTCCCTCGATGCCACGCTCGCCGAAGCCACCCGGGACAAGTACTCCGTCATAACCGCTGAGTAGGCGTTCGGCTCCCTCACGTTCGATATCGGCACTTTGAATTCGTCCGATTCGGATTTGGGATTGGTGATGAATTCCCGCATGATCGATTGCTTCATAAATTGACTTATAAGCATCCTTGTGCTCGGCATATTTGCCGACGACCGCGATCGAGACTTCGTGCCGGGGATTTCGGAGGCGGTGCAGCAGATCATTCCACGCACTGATGTCCAGATTTCTTGCACCAGTAAGGTTCAATTTGTCGACGACCAATTGATCAAGTTTGTTGTCAACGAGTGACAGCGGCACCTCGTAGATCGAAAAATCCTTGTCCTTCTCTTCGATGACTGCTTCGACCGGGACATTGCAGAATAGGGCGATTTTTTCGCGGTCTTCACGACTGATCGAGTGTTCGCAACGGCAAACAAGCACATCAGGCTGGATTCCGATTTCCCGCAGTTGGCCGACCGAATGCTGTGTTGGCTTGGTTTTCAGTTCGTCAGCGGCTTTCAGGTAGGGTACTAAAGTGAGGTGCATGTAAAGGCAATTTTCACGACCGGCATCAAGAGAAAATTGCCGAATCGCTTCAAGGAAAGGCAGGCTTTCGATATCACCGACGGTGCCGCCGATTTCCGTGATCACGACATCGACATCATCGCCACCCATGCGGCTGATCACCGATTTGATCTCGTTGGTGATGTGGGGGATGACTTGGACCGTTTTGCCCAAGAATTGACCCTTCCGTTCTTTTTCAATCACCGACAGATAGATCTGGCCCGTCGTGTAATTGCAATCGCGGGTCAGGCATCCGGATGTGAAACGTTCGTAGTGACCGAGATCGAGATCCGTTTCGCTACCGTCATCGAGCACATAGACTTCACCGTGCTGGTAAGGGCTCATCGTGCCGGGATCGACATTGATATAGGGATCCAGCTTTTGCATCCGGACTCTTAAGCCCCGCTGTTCCAGAAGCATCCCGATCGAGGCGCTAGTAAGCCCCTTGCCAAGTGAACTCACCACGCCGCCCGTTACAAAAATGTGTTTTGTCATGGAAAAGGATCATACCACGGTAAATCCATTTCGGAAGACATCCCAGACCGGTTCGAGGATTTGAAACCCTCGTGGTTCACGGTAGGTAAACTAATTGGACCTTGACCGACCCTGAGTTTGTGGAAACCCTCGGCCGCCGGAGCATTTTGAAATGTCGCGACTTTTATTCGTTATTTTCTTTCTCGTGCACGCTGGGGGAGGTTTTTGCATCAGGGGCGATGCTGACGCTTCAGAGGGTAGCGTATCGGAGGCTGGCACGGGGGAGGCTGGCACGGGGGATTCGGGGGATGTCGCTCTGCTGCCGCCGACAACGGTAATTTATGCCGAATTGACCGATCCAATCTCGCTCATCTCGCTCGTTTTCGACCACCCCTTGAGGCAAAAAATCGAGGCTTTGGAGCCTTACCAATCGGCGATTCAATCACCTGGCTACAAGAGTTTTCTTTTTGGCCGAGCGATGCTCGAAAACCAACTTCAGATGTCTTGGCGGGAAGCGGTCGAGGCATTGCTCGCAAAACGAGTAACCGTCGCCTTTGACCTCACCACTAACTCTCCGGTGGCGATCATTCACGGAAAAGATGCTGCTTCGATGAAGTTGTTCAGCGAAAAGTTGCTCGAATTTGCCAAATTGACTCCGAACGCCGATCAAATTCGTGAGTCAGCGTATCGAGGCATTCCGGTCTATAAGATCCAAAATGTGTTGTATGGAATTTCTGAGGATCGCATGATTATCACCAATCAGCCTGATCTGGGCCGGGAGGTGATCGATCGCAAGTTCGATCAGGGAGCTTCACTGCTGGATAATCCACGATTTGATTCGGCCTGGCAGACGCGTCCAACCGAAGCTTTGGCGTGGGCATTTGCGGATGTTGAAGTTTTGCGGGCTGCTGCAGGAAAGCAATTCGAGGATCGAATCAACAATCCTGTTTTTGAATTGTTGGTGGGCGGCATTCAGAGCGTTTTGGCCAAATCCGTTTACGCGACCGCCGCCCTCAAGGGGAATGCAGAGGCAGTTTCGCTCACTCTGAGCACTCCCTTCAAACCAGAATGGGTGCCGGAATACCGCGAATACTACTTCGGCGTTGACGCGACTGGTCGTGGGCCGGCGGTTCCTGAAATCGACCAAACGTTGTTCGAAATGAGTACTTATCGCGATTTCTCGGAAATGTGGCTGCGGGCTGGTGACCTGTTTGATGCCGACATTAACGATGGATTTGCCCAAGCAGATGCCAACCTCGGCACCTTGTTTGCCGGTCGTGATTTTGGTGAAGAGATCTTGGGGTCGTTCGAATCGGAGGTTGCCGTGGTGGCGACGCGACAAGATTTTTCCAATCAGTTGCCGCGACCGACACTCAAATTACCTGCGCTAGCGGCTGTATTTCAGTTGAAGCAACCTGAGAAGATGACTCGTGAATTGCGTCGTATTTTCCAGAGTCTGATTGGTTTTTTGAACGTGGTCGGAGCGATGAATGGTCAGAATCAGCTAGAGCTCGATATGGAGAAGCTCGATCAAAAGGCCGAATTAGTCACTTCTAGTTTTGTGCCCGAAGCCGATGAGGAAGCGTCAACGGATGCAGAGCTGATCTTTAATTTTTCGCCAAGTATTGGTTTTTCTGGTGCTCGCTTCGTTATCGCGAGTTCGGCATCATTGGCACGTGAATTGGTGCAGGCCAAATCGGATGGACCATCGACAACTGCCGACAATACCAACGGCATCTTGCACGCCAATGTGCTGCAGGAAATCCTCTCTGATAATCGCGAGCAATTGGTATCGCAGAACATGCTGGAGGACGGAAACAGTCGCGAAGAGGCGGAGGCCGTGATCGACTTGTTCGTGCAGGTGGTCGGATACTTGGAAGCGATGTCCATTCGGCTGACGCCTTCGGATGATCTGCTGGAGGCTGAACTGCAAGTGCAAGTTGCGCCATGATGAAGTCAATTGAGCAAGTCGATCCCGATTGGGCATGGGAGCCATTTTTCGCGAATGCGGAAAGACCCTGGGATATGGATGCCGCCGCTCACCTAATGCGACGAGCTGGTTTTGGGGCGACTGGTGAGGAGCTTCGCAACTTGGTGGCTCGCGAACCGCAGAATGTTGTGGCGGAATTGGTTGCTGCTCAGGAACCAGAGTCCTTTCAGGATGAAATGGCTTCCTTGGTGCGTGCCTCCTTGGCATCGGGAGGCCCGCAGCGTTTGGCGGCGCAGTGGATTTATCGCATGCTAAACACGCCTGCGCCATTGCTGGAAAAGATGACATTGTTTTGGCATGGTCACTTTGCCACGAGTGCGGCAAAGGTCGATGATTCTAAATTGATGCAACAGCAGAACGAGTTGTTGCGAGAGCATGCTTTGGGAGATTTTTCGCAGCTTGTGTTAGAAATTTCCCGTGACCCAGCAATGTTGCTTTATCTCGATTCGGCGACGAATCGCAAAACGCATCCTAACGAAAATTACGCGAGGGAGATCATGGAGCTGTTTTGCCTCGGAGAAGGTAATTACACCGAACAGGACATTCGCGAATTAGCAAGGTGTTTCACTGGGTGGGAAATCAAGAGAGAGAGATTTCGAATCAATCGCTATCAGCAAGATACGGGTGAAAAAACGGTGTTGGGAAGGACTGGCGATTTAAGCGGCGAGGATGGGGTCGCGATCGTCGTTTCGCAGCATCAGACTGCTCGTTTTATCACGCGTAAGCTTGTGCGATTTCTCGTAATGGACGAACCGCGAGTTCCCGATGATTTGATCGAACCTCTCGCTGATAAACTTCGTGAGGATGGCATGCGAATTGCGCCAACGGTAGAGCGGATTTTGGGGAGTAACCTGTTTTTCTCGATGTTAGTTCGTGGTCGCAAAGTTCGTTCGCCGGTGGAGGTAGCCATTGGGTTTTTGCGATCATTGAATGGATCGACCGATGCATTTCGATTAGCGAAGATGTTGCAGCAACTCGGGCAAGGACTTTATTTTCCACCCAGCGTTAAAGGGTGGGATGGTGGTCGTGCGTGGATTAATTCATCAACCTTGCTGGGACGTTCCAACCTGATTCGAAACTTGTTGGGAGACGATAAGACGCGTTTCGGTAAGCAGGGCATTGAGCAACACTTGACCTTGCAGGGCGCGCGGTCGATGGCGGAGGTTGTGGCTTATTTGGAAACGGTTTTGTTCGCTGTGCCCCTCCCCGATACTGCTCGGCAGAAGATTGCGCAGCTCGCTGATTCGCCGGGAGCTAAAGAAAATCGTTTGCGCGATGCCATTCATCTACTATGCACGATTCCGGAGTTTCAATTGGCATGAACAATCACCCATTGTTTCGATTCGAGTCGCGTCGAGATTTTCTGAGACGAGGTGCCGCCGCATCAGCTGTAATGACGTTTTCGACGACTGCTCCTGGAATCCTCTGTCAAGCAGTCGCTCAAACGCCTCGCAATGATCGAATCCTGGTGGTTGTTGAGATGGCGGGTGGCAACGACGGTTTGAACACAATTGTTCCTTATCGTGATCCAGCCTACAGAAAGGCCCGCCCACAATTGGCGATTGATGGTGATTCGGTGCTGAACATTAGCTCCGAGATTGGTCTGCATCCGTCGTGCCGCGGTTTCGCTGACTTGCTAGAACGGGGACAATTTGCTGTTGTTCAGGGAGTTGGCTACGAACAACCAAATCGTTCGCACTTTGAATCGATGGATATTTGGCACTCCTGTCAAAGGAAGGGTGAGGGGCGACTAGATGGCTGGCTGGGCCGCTATTTAGAGCAATCGAGTGCCGCTGAATCGAACGATCCAGCAGCCATCCATCTTGGATTTGACAAGCAACCGTTCGCATTGATGTCGCGTGACGTCCGTGTGCCATCGATTCGGTCACTTGCACAGTTCCGATTGCGAGGTGGCGAGAGCCCTCGTTTTCGCGAAGCGATCGATCAACTTTTGGAAACAGATGGGGATCGGAGTCGCAACGATTTATTGGGGTTCGTCCAGGCGAGTACGAGCAATGCGATTACATCGAGCCGTCGAATGGAATCATCCGGGACGAAATATCAACCGTCAAAGCCATATCCGACATCGGGGCTCGGTGAAAAGATGGCGACTGTTGCAAAACTAATTGCAGGAGGTCTTCAGACGCGAGTCTATTATGTACGGATCGATGGATTTGATACTCATGCCAATCAAGCTGATGCCCATGCAGCTTTGCTACGTGAGGTTAGCGAGGCAGTCGGCTGCCTGGTGAGTGACGTCAGTGCGCATGGGGACGGCGATCGCTTGATGGTGATGTGTTTCAGTGAATTTGGTCGCCGCGTCGCTGAGAACGCAAGTGAAGGTACCGACCATGGGACTGCAGGCCCTGTCTTATTGGCCGGTGCCTCGGTAAGAGCGGGATTGGTTGGTCGTCATCCCAGCCTGACGGATTTGGATCAGGGTGATCTCAAGTATCACACAGACTTTCGGCAGGTGTATGCGGCAATTATTGAGGACTGGCTAGAAGCAAATTCCTCTCCCGTGCTTGGCGGGGATTATGAAGCGTTGGATCTGTTCTCTTGATCCATGAGACGGCGGTGATCAGGCGATCGTGGCGCGGTGCAAAAACCTTTATTTGATGACTCGTCGGAAAGGAAGACAGGCTCAGGTCAACTGGATTCCAAGCGTTGGGCAAACGCCTGCAGGTCTTGCTCAGTATCGATGCCAGGCGTGGCGGCGGTGGCCCGTGCGACCAGGATGGTTTTGCCCGCCTCGATCGCGCGAAGTTGTTCCAGTTTCTCCGTTTGCTCAAGTCGGCTAGGTGGTTGGGTAGAGAACCAGCGGAGGAATTCGCGGCGATAGGCGTACAGGCCTAGATGATGCCAATACAGCGGGGGCTCGGATTTGAGTGTGTACTCATCGATTCCGTCTCTTCGAAAAGGGATGCCAGCGCGGCTAAAGTACACTGCCCTGCCCTGCTCGGCTGCCATCGCAATTTTGACACAATTGGGATCATCCAATTGCCTTAAATTTTGGATAGGGACGGCGGCGGTCGCGACATCAGCTTCCGGGTAATCGAGCAAAAGTTGTCCGACGGAATCGATGATCGAGGGGTCAATTTCGGGTTCGTCGCCCTGGACATTTATAAATATCTGAGCATCGTCGATTGTGTTAGCGACCTCGGCAATCCGGTCGGTACCGCTGGGGCAGTCCACTCGGGTCATAATCCATCGACCACCAAATGAGCTGACTTCATCGGCCAGTCGGTCATGGTCGACTGCCAGGACGACCTCGTCGGTGATTGTCGCCGCGCAGGCTGCTTCATAAGTGTGTTGTAGAACGCTTTTTCCACCGACTCGCCGGAGTAATTTTTCGGGAAGGCGGGTGGATGCCAATCGGGCGGGAATGACCAGAATGCAACGCATGGGGCCTCTGCTGCTGTTTTACGGATGACCGAATGATGCAACCTTATCAGGGCGTTTGACACCCTGCGAGTCGATAGTTAGATTTCTACGCAACAACAAATGGTGACGCTGCGGAATTTTCGCCGTTGCGTGTACAGGGAACACCGGTGAAATTCCGGGACGGCCCGGCCGCTGTAATCGATTGGAAGGCACGGTGTGCTTTCTGCCGCTAATTCATCTTTTTGCCATCGGGCGATTATCGTTCGAGAAGGCGGAGGAGCGGTTCGATCGAAAGTCAGAAGACCTACCGTTTGTTGGACACGATAAGACCTTCTTGGGCGAGGTTCGTGTCGAAAGCAGAGCCGTGCAGGATTTGGCGTGCGGTCATTCCGCAGATGCGCTAACTGTCATTTATCCCTGATCGCCATTGTCGTCTCGTGATCGAGTGCGGCTGGAGGTATACCGTCATCATGCGTTTTTCGCGAATAAGCGTGTGTGCGCGAATTCTGACGCGTCGGGCGAGCGGTTTTACATTGGTTGAGTTATTGGTGGTTTTGGCGATCATTGGAATCCTCCTTGCGTTGTTGCTGCCGGCGGTGCAGGCAGTGAGAGAAGCTACGCGGCGGATGCAATGTCAAAATAATTTGCGGCAAATTGGCTTGGCGTTGCACAACTACCATGCTGCCTTCCGACGGTTCCCTCCAGGCGCGATCGAAGTTCGCCCGCAGTTTAGGAATGGGAAACAGTTGGCTTGGTCCGCGTTCGTGCTGCCGTTTTTAGATGAATCATCGACCTATGTTCGTGTTGATTTTGAGTACCCTTTTGACCACGACCGCAACGCGGAGGCGGGCAAGGTTCCAATCGAAACTTATTTGTGTCCCAGCACACCAAGATTATCGCCTCTGCAACGCAGGTACGGAGCAACCGACTATGGCGGTATTTATGGTGAGCGAATAGTGAGTCGTAACAATCCTCCACGAGGTGTATTCATCCATGATCAATCGATTAGGTTTCGAGACATCACCGATGGAACAGCAACAACCTTGATGGTGTCAGAGGATGCCGATTTTCCTGATGGGCAATGGATCAATGGACGTAATCTTTTTGATCAGGCATTCTCGATCAATCGCGCACCAAAATTCGAAAACGATATTCGTAGTTTTCACCCCGCCGGCGCGAATGGATTGTTCGCTGACGGGTCGGTGAAGTTCATGGATGAAAATATGAACCTGGAATTGCTCGCTGCGCTCTGTACGCGGAACGGCGACGAAATCATTGCTCAGCTCGACTCTTCACGCTAGGAATTTTTTTCTGATGAAACAACGGTCTAAATCAATGTATAGCAAGCGTCGTTTGCTGGCTGAACGTCTCGAAGATCGGCGGATGTTGGCGGGGCCCTACGCCCCGGCAGCGGATCAGTTGGGATCGACGGCGATCGCGATGAATGACCCGTCAATTGTTGGCTGGGCGTCCGAGGTGGTGCGTTACGATCCAGGGACTCATGTTGATCTCGAATCTCAGGTGTCCACCCGCGGTTTGGGCCCGGCTGAGGGAACCGCATCCGACACGGTTTCCCTTGGACGTGGTGGCATGATTACGCTTGGATTCAATGCGCCAATTCGCGATGGGTTGGGATTCGACTTCGCGGTTTTTGAAAACAGCTTCAGCGATACGTTTTTGGAACTTGCGCACGTGGAAGTCTCTTCGAATGGCGTTGACTTCATACGTTTTCCTAGTGATTCACTAACTGCTGAGCAGGTGGGGCCGTTTGGTTCGGTGGATCCATCGGATATCGATCAGTTAGCTGGCAAATATCGGGCGGGTTTTGGGACACCTTTTGACTTGGGGCGATTAGAGGGAATTGACCCAGAGTTGGATTTGACTCGCGTTACTCATGTACGTTTGGTCGATATCGTTGGTGACGGTTCTTCGACTGATGCAAGTGGGGATCCTATCTACGATCCGTTTCCCACCGAGGGTAGCGCTGGATTCGACTTGGACGCTGTCGGGGTGATTCATGCGGATCAATCGGTCCGCGAGATCGTCGGTTTTGAAGACCTCGGTTCTTCTCTGTCTGATGGTTCCGGTTTTATCGGTCCCGTTGAAGGTGGGGCATTGATTGTTGGGCCGTACGGTGATGACGTCGTGGTCGGTGAATTTACAAGCGGTTCACTATCATTCAATAACGCGAATTCGCTGACCTACGGTTCCTGGAATCAATTTGCCTACAGCAATAAAACCGACGTGGTGACTCCCGGTTACCAGAATGACCTCAGTTCGTTTGCTGGAGGTGGCGCAGGTGGGTCAAAGACGTTTGGTGTGGGTTTCATGGATCAGAGCGGTGGTTTTGATCCGCCGACCATTCGGCGGCAAGCGGGGGATACCCGCTTGTTCGAATCAATCAAAGTCACCAATACCACTTATGCTGCTTTGTCCATGCGTGATGGTGATGATTTCGCCAAAGCATTTGGTGGAGAAACTGGGAATGATCCAGATTTTTTCTTGCTTGAAATAACCGGCAGAGATAGCAGCGGGGCTCTGATTGATTCAGTCGAAGTTTTTCTCGCTGATTATCGATTCGTGGATAACACTAAGGATTATATCCTTGATGAATGGATCGAAGTCGATCTGAGTCGGGTTTCGAATGCGGAATCCATCGAGTTCACACTTTCATCCTCGGATGAAGGGGATTTTGGCATGAACACACCGGCTTACTTCGCCATCGACGACATTGTTCTGACTGAGCAAGTGCTTCCATTCGATCTCGCGGATTCGACTGTTCTGGAAAGCGACGGCGACTCGGCGACAACCGCACGGGTTAGTCGACCAGATGCTAACACCGCCAACGCAGTCACCGTATCAATTGTTCCATCAGATTCAGATTTGGTAAGCGTGCCTGCTTCGGTCACGATTGCGGCTGGCGATCGTTACGCGGAGTTCACCGTCGATGTTGCCGACGACGACTTGTTTCAGGGAACGCGAGCCGTGCTTATCGAGGCATCCGTCGTCGAATGGACTGACTCTTCAAGAACCCTCGTGGTCGTGGACGATGAAATTCAAACGCTTGAGCGAGCACCTCCTTCGAGCGTTGATGAGGGTGATGTCGCCACTGCGATCGTAACAAGGAATGATGCGGATCAAAGTCGGCCGCTTGTTGTTTCGTTGGCATCTTCCGATACAGCTCTGGTTACATTACCCGGGACCATCACAATTCCCGTCGGCCAGGCCTCTGCTGAATTTCTGGTGAGTGGCGTAGAGGATGATCTCTATCGAGATTCTGGAACCGTTTCTGTTTCAGTTTCTGCTGGATCTTATCTGGGTGATAGTGAAGCAATCTCTGTTGTTGAGAACGATTCGCCTGCACTGTCGGTGGCCGTTGAAGTTCTTGCAGTAGATGAATCAGATGGTGCAAAGAGCGTGCGGCTTGAAGATTTGGGGCGTCGTCTTGCGGCAGAGTCTTTTTACAACGGTTCCGACGAAGCTGGTGGTTTTGTCAGCGACGGCCTACGTTTTAGTAACGAATATAACTCGATGTGGGGAAGTTGGTCTGGTTGGGCTTATTCCAAAACCACGGACACGACGACGCCTGGGTATACCAATCAGTACAGCGTCTTTGTGGAAGGTGACGGTCTTTCGCCTGGGCGTGGTTCGCTTGGGTCGGACACCTACGCTGTTGCCGCGACGTTTTCGACACCGCGTGTGACCCGTAACCCCATGATTCAGGGTGCCTTTGAGACGATTGATATCGCCAATACGACCTACGCGGCACTTTCGATGCAGCAGGGGGATGATTTTGCAAAGAAATTTGGGGGGGCGACTGGCGATGATCCTGATTTCTTTTTGTTGACAATTGAGGGTCTCGATTCCGCGGGGCAATCGCAGGGGACGGTTGAATTCTATTTGGCGGATTATCGATCGGACGACAACGAGCTCGATTACATTGTCGATCAGTGGACAACGGTTGATGTGTCGTCGTTGGGAGATGCGGTCGAGTTGACTTTCTCACTTACATCCTCTGATGTTGGGCAGTTCGGAATGAACACGCCCGCCTATTTTGCCGCTGATCGATTTACCTTTGCTGATCCGCGACCACCAAAGCAGGTGACGTTGAGTCGCAACACGGTGGACGTCAGCCTCCCTGTCGATGTCCAGTTGACGAGCTTAGATCGGTCAGAGTTGCAACTGCCTGATTCGGTCACCATCCCGCAGGGAGCTTCCAGCATCAACGTTCCCTTGACGATTGTTGATGACGCATTGGTCGATGGGGCGAAAACGGTTCAGGTTGTTGCGAATGCTGAGGGTTTTGATTCCTCCAGTGCGTCAATTTTGGTGACCGATGATGATCAGCAGCAGCTGAGCCTTACCCTCAACACCGATTCGTTGTTTGAGGGAGGTTCGGGACAGGCGGTAGTGCATCGCAATGTGGATGACTTGTCCGAATCGCTGTCGGTCACGATTGCGGTGGAACCTGTAGGACAACTCGTCGTGCCTCAGGTTGTGATCCCTGTTGGGGCTCGCTCGGTCGTGATCGCCTTTTCGGCGACTGACAATGACATTGTCGATGAGGATCGAGTGGTTTCTGTTACTGCAAATGCCAGCGGCTTTGCAAGTGAAACGGTCGATTTGCTCGTGCGTAATGAGGATGTGCCACCTGAGCTATCACTTTCGATAGATCGTCAGGTTCTGAGTGAGTCGGCGAATGGATTCCAAGTCGCAACGGCAACAATTACGAGAACGAAAGATGATTTAAGCGAGCCAGTTGAAGTGTTTCTCACAACGGATTCAACAGGGCAGGTAACGTTACCCAGTTCCGTCGTGATTCCCGCTTTGGAAGATCAGGTGGATTTTTCGATCGGCGTTATCGACGATCTATTTGCTGATGGTGATCAGCAGATCGAGGTTGAAGCGAACGCGGATCGTTACATCGGATCGCTTGTGAATCTAACGGTGATCGATGACGAAGTTCCTACCATCTTTTTATCGCTTTCAAGTGCTGTGATCGATGAATCGAGTGGCAGTGCGGCCACCCAATTGGTTCTGCAGCGAAATACATTGGATTTGTCCGAGTCAGTTGTGGTGGAGCTCTCCTCGACTGACGTTGACATTTTGATGCCCGAGAGAGCGACCTTTGGAGCCGGCGAGAAATCCGTCACGGTCTCGGTTGGTGTGCAGGACAACATGGTGCTGGAGGGGGATCGATTTGTGCAGCTCGGTGTATCGGCTCTTGGGTTTGTCGCCGAGCCAGTTGAGTTGAGAATTGCCGATAACGAGGCTGCTGCTATTCGACTCAATGAAAATGCGGGCACGGTCGTTGTGGGTGAATTGTTGGGTGAGGATCAGTTCGGTGTTTCTCTCGCAGCTCAACCTTTATCTGATGTAGTCGTGGAAGTCAGCTCTGACTCGAGTGACATCGAGATTGTCGATGATCGACTCGTTTTCACACCGCTAACTTGGAACCAAATTCAAACCGTTACTGTGGTCGGTGTGCCGGATCTGTTGATCGATCCCATGGATGTTTCCGTTCAATTGAAGGTGGATATTCAAGCGTCCGACTCTCTGTTTTCTGAAGCGAGTGAACAATTTGTTGTCGTGCAGGTAGAAGACGAACAACCGGCGGTCCTGCGGATGATTGAGGATGATGAGTCAGTTTTGTTGCTTGATGTTGACAGCGGGGTACTGCTTCGACAGGCAGGCCACGCAGCTGGATTGCAAGTGGTTGCCAATCTGCTACCGCAGGATTTTGAGTTGGGGCAGTTGGTGGAAACGACTGGTGCGGTTGAGTTCGACGCCGCTGGAGGTGACGATCGCGTTTGGATTCGGGGGACGAGATTCACTCAGATCCATGGCGGAAGTGGTTTGGATCAACTTTGGCTTGATCTCGATCAGCCGGCTGATTTTGTTGATTTTTTGACTGGTCGAGTCGATGGCTTTGAGGAGTATGGGATCGCCAGTGAGGCTGGAGTTGAGATCGTAGTGGATCTCGAAAGCTTGGGAGAGCTACTCCCATCTGGAAATGTCCCCGTGCTGCGCTTAGCACGTGATCAAGACGTTGTCTTTAAAGGGGCAGCCATTGCCGAAGATCCTGTTATGGATGGGACGGAATTTGCACAGGTGATTCGGGCTGGTGAGCAACGTGTCCATGTGATTTCTGATCAGCCGTGGCAAAATGCCTTAAGCAAGTGGGATGTGAACTATGACGGTAAAGTGACTGCGAATGATGCTTTGTTCGCAATCAATCAACTTGCGCGAATGCCGGATGTGACCTTGCCAGCCATCGAATTGCTTTCGCAGTTTGGCGGTGCATTTTTTGACACCAGCGGTGACGGACTATTGACTGCCCGTGATCCGCTGCTTGTGATCAACGAACTCGCTCGGCGAGTGGTTCAGGCGGAGGGGGAATTGAGCATGGTGAGCACGCCAGACTTCGGTTTGGAACGATCGCAGTCACCCTTCGAGATTGTTTCTTTGCCGCCGGTGACCAAGAAGATTGTCGGCATGCCGGAACAAATCGACCAAATCATGGAGTCAGTCAGGTGGGATGAGATTAGCCCACATGATGATGGCGATGAGAATGCGAATAACGACCCCCTCTATTTGATATAGCCACCAACAGAGGTTGGGTCGTCGTTCGTTTCGCGAACCAGAATTCTACCACACTTGGTGGATTGGATAATGCTGAAGAGGCCGGATGGAAGATCCAACCATGGCCTCTCTGATTGCTCTCCGTTGAAGAAGACTTTTGTTTTTGGTTTCTCGGGAACCGTCTCACTCTTGTCAAGTGAAAAAACGAAGCACGATACTCTTGGATCTATTTGCTCTTAGACCCAGTGGAGTTCCTCATCTTCTGGTTCCTCATCCGCTTCCAAGAAGGCGAGGTGGTCCTGGTCGAAAAATCGTCCCAATAGAAAGCGGACGGGTACGAGGAACGCGATGAAGACTGGGAACAGGATTGCGACCCCTTCATAGGGGCTTAAGTTGATGACACACAGGACGATCAGGCAGATAAATTGAACCAATGTGTACAGATGAATTGTGCGTGTGGGCACTCGCCGCGTGTAGTGATTGATTGGGTAGAGCGACGAATCCATAAGCCAGTATCCCAGTCGATCAATGAACTGGACCCCTCGGAGCGAGGCAAAGCCCATGAATAAGAAAATTCCATATAACGCAGCCAGTGGAACGTAATTAAGCAGGTTTAAAGCCAGCAATGTTGCGCCGATTAATAAATGAATG
>JAYZAR010000419.1:0-6408 GCA_036339635.1 Planctomycetota bacterium
CGTGCATATCTCGCGTGTGTTTCGTTTGTTGATGCTCAGGCTGGAAAAGTTTTAGACGCACTCGATTCAAGTCCTTATGCTGAGAACACGATCGTCGTGTTTTGGTCTGATCATGGTCAGCACCTCGGTGAAAAACGGCACTGGCGTAAGCAGGCTCTCTGGGAAGAATCAACTCATGTGCCGCTCGCGATTCGTCTGCCTGCCAATGAGAACGCTGGTGAGGTTTGTGATCGGGCGGTCAGTCTGATTGATCTCTATCCGACGCTTTTAGATCTGTGCAAGTTGCCATTGATACCAGGTTTGGAAGGAATTTCGTTATTGCCGCAATTGCAGAATGTCGATGCGCCGCGTCGTACGCCGGCGATTACAACTTGGCATTATAAAAATCATGCTGTCCGTGGTCCGCGTTGGCGATACATTCGTTACCGTGATGGCAGTGAAGAACTTTACAATCATCATCAAGATCCAAGCGAACATAATAACGTTGCTGCGAATCCCAAGTACTCGAAAATCAAACAACGGCTTGCGAAGCATCTACCAATGAAAAATCAACTCCCGTCGGCGATGAAAGATGGCGCGCCAGATTCACACGGCCGTAAAGTGCAAGCTTTGCAAAAAGAGGGTGTGCCCGATTGGTTGGGAACTGTCACCGTTCCAATTCCAGCGGCTGTCTCAGGCTCAGCAGCGGCGAATTAGCTCTCACTCCCAGAGCTTACGGCTGGAGCATTCCAGGCTCCGATTCATCTTTCCAAACCCGTTAATCTCCTTGCATCGATCGAGAATGAAGGTGTCAAGTAAACGCATGTCTCATCGGCTGATCCAAGTCGTTGCAGATTTATTAGCACACGTTGTGTCAGAAGTTCAGCGGCTCCCTTCACTGATGCTAATTTGCGCATCGGTTTTATTGGTTTGCTCATGGGTAGATTTGCGTGCCGAAGAAACACCATTGAATACCCAGGTTGTTCCATTTGGTGAGGCTGGGAAATTCAAGATGCTGTATGACGTGCGGCAGAGGCCGCAGTCGGTTTTCATCAATGGGCATGTCTACATTGTTTACAACGGCGATGCGACGCCGACAAACAACCAGAAGGGTCGAGCGCGTCCGATGATGATACGGTATGATCCGCGAGGTCGTTTTTTCTCAAAGCCGCAGAGACTTGGGGCGGCAGCGAGTGACCATCATTTCAGCCCGATCATTTGGGTGGACAGCGAGAACCATCTACACATTCTTTATGGGTGTCATAGGACCCCAGGAACCCATCTGATTTCTGAACAACCCGTTCGATCCTACACCTCGGATGTTTCCTGGCGAACGGGACCCGAAATTTCACCCAGCATGTCTTATCCCACTGTGTTTCGAATCAGTGGGGATCGTGAGTTGATCTACTATCGCACGGAGGGTCATACAAGTTCTTGGACCTATCGGATCAGCGAGGATAATGGTCTGACCTGGGTCGGGCCAGAAATGGATGTCGTCGATTTGGATCTTCGGGGGCGCTTGGACTGGTCATCGTATCAAACCAAGTTGCCATCAAAGGATGGCACGGTTTTGCATGTTGTCTACACCGATTACGACGACAACAAAAATGACGCTGATCCCAACCGTTTTTTTAATCCTCGCTACCATCAAGAGGTGTCAAACGAGTGGAAATACAATCTTTCTTATCTGACCATTGATTTGCAGAAGCATGCCGTCCGAAATGCAATTGGCGAATTCCTTAAAACTCCGATCGATATCGATTATTCGAAACGCAAATGCCAGATCTGGGATACTCAATGGCGGGGCGCCGGAGTGCCACCGGCGATCTGTATCGACTTGCAAGGCAATCCAGGCTTCCTTCATGTGTTGTCGGGCGATGACCTGAAAACGCACCATTATTTTTATGTGCGTCAGGAGCACGGGGTTTGGGTGCAAACGCCCATTTGCGAATCGAACCATCAATGGAACAGTGGTCACCTGAGTTTTGACCAGGATGGGCAATTGCACGCGTATGTTGTGGTCGGTGAAACTTATTTGGAGGGCGGCTACATGGACCGGCATGGCGGTGGGCGTATCGAAGAATGGGTCTCGAGGGATCATGGGGAAACTTGGAGGAAGCGACGCCAGTTATCGCCGCCAGAGCAAAAATTTGCGGGGTGGCGTTTCAATAATGTTCAGCCGATCTTGAGGCCTGATGGAACGGAAGTGAAAGGCATGCTGCTTTTTTACGGTTGGCAGGATGAATCGAAACCCGATGCGAAAGCATTTCTGTTGCACGAGTGAGGCGTGTACGAGCAACGCTATATTCACGGCACTCCTTTTCGGAGTGAGATCGACTTTCCATTCAGCGTTTCAGCAGAGTTAAGTCATGTTTGCAACTCGAGGATCAATCATGGGCAAATTTGTTTTTCGTTGTGGCTCGATGCTTGTCCTCACACTGGTGTCATGGGGCTCTTATGGGCAGGATTCGTCCGGGTCTTTCGAATCGAAAGTTCAACAATTGAACTTTAGCAAGGATCATCACTTTTCTGGCTATATCGGACAGTGTCAGACCATTCCTTGGAATGCCAGTGGGCGATACATCGTCGAGTTAAAAGTTAAGGTGATTGATCGCTTGCCAGATCCGAAAGAAGCGGCCAAGATCATTCTTGTTGACACGCACGACGACAACAGAATTGTGGAGATGGATCGGACGCACGCGTGGAATCCCCAATAGGGGACAATGTTTTATTGGAACCCTGAAGCAGCGGAAACTCAATGTTTTGTCAATTTTCCGTGTGATGGACACATTGATTTTCTCGATGAATTTACCTTGGCATCGAACCCCGGGACATCCATGAATTACGGTCGTCAACTACCGCACCATTTTTCGATTCAGCTTTCGATAAGTTGCTTCTTTTTTGCATTGGTGCTCACATTCGATTCGTCTGCATTGAAAGCAGGGGAACGCATCGAACTGTGGCCTAGCAAAAAGAGCGAGAGTCAAGCAGTCATCACTGTGCATCTTCCCTCTCAGCCCAATGGAGTCGCGATTGTTATTTGTCCTGGCGGTGGATATGGAACGCTTGTTACAGGGCCCGAGGGCCATGGGGTGGCAAGCTGGTTAAACGAAAATGGGATAGCCGGGATCGTTTTGGAGTATGAGTTGCCGCGTGGCCGATCCCATTTGCCACTGGCGGATGCTCAGCAAGCGTTACGCGTGGTGCGGGCAAACGCAACGGCTTGGAACATTGATCCGCGACGGGTCGGCGTCATGGGGTTCTCGGCAGGAGGGCATCTGGCCTCCACTGCAGGAACTCATTATCGGTTACCGCTTGTTTCGGATCCGGAAAATGCTGGTAACGGAAAACCAGCCAAGGATCTGGCGGCGACCAACCAGTATCGCCCCGATTTCATGGTGTTGGTTTACCCTGTGATTACGATGGGAGAGCAGACGCACAAAGGGTCACGACGCAATCTGCTTGGTGAAAATCCATCAAGCGAACTGATTGTTGAATTTTCAAACGAAAAGCAAGTGACTTCCGACACACCACCAGCGTTCTTGGTGCATGCGAAGGACGACCGTGTCGTTGTGCCGGAGAATAGCAAGATGTTTCATGCTGCCCTCAAAGAACATGGCGTCGACACTGTGTATTTGGAATTACCAAGTGGTGGCCATGGGCTTAATGGCTACCAAGGTCCTATGTGGAAAGCCTGGCAGACCGGGTTACTGAAGTGGTTGGCGGATCAAGAAATGGCTCCTGCTATTGGCCGTTAAGGAAAAATATGGTTCGGGTAGGAAAATTAATCGGTTTCTGCTGCAATTTGTCGAACGTAGCTCGGTTTTTCAGGTTCAAGCATGCTTGTTCTGGGAAGCGATTTTGTGGAAGGTTTTTTGCTGTCGTATGGTGCTGGGAGTGTGCCTTGTGAAGCCATCGATGCTTAGCGGTTGGTTGTTCGGTTCAGTGAAGCGATGGCTGTGCGTCTGTTTATTGTGGTCGGTGTCGGGCTTCTTTTTGATTGGGACTGCATTAGCGGAGGATCCGGTTGGTCGAGAAGCCTTTGATGTAACGGTCTCTCCTTTCTTGCAAAAACACTGTATCCGCTGTCACGGTGGGGAAAATCCTAAGGGAGATTTGCTGATCAGCGGACTGAGTGACGCGATCGCTACTGAAAGCGATATCGAAGTATGGGAACTGGTGTTGGAGAGACTTATCAGCGGTGAAATGCCACCAGAGGGTGAGCCACAGCCCACAAAGGCAGCGAGGGAGGCCGTTGTCGAGCGGATCGAATCGGGGATACAAGAGTTCGTTTCAATTCTCGGTCAGCCGCCGACAACTCCCGACGCGCGACGTTTGCCGAATTTTGAGTATCAGAACACGATCCGTGATTTGATCGGCTTTGAGTTGAATTTGATCGACCGGCTATCCAAGGATCCCGTAAAGCCGTACAAGTTCAATAACACCGCCGCCTTGATGCGTTTGGGACCCGAGCAGGTGAATCGCTACTTGGAGTGCGCACGAATGGTGATGGCGAGTGCGATTGTCGATCCGCAAAAGCCAACGGTTCACCGCACTTACCGCGAATTTAAGCCACATGGTGTCGATAAGGGGCTTGGCCTAGATGAGGTAGGAGTTTGGGGGAATCGTCGCCACAGCCCTGCAACGGGGATTGGGGTGAAAGAATTCTCATCAACCGGTGAGTATCGAATTCGAATAAAAGCAGCCGCGATCTTGCCGCCTGGTGTAGAGGAGTTGCCTTTAAGATTAGTGATGGGCTTTGGGATCAATGTGAACAGTGCGACTGAACAAATTGAACCGGTCGGTACTGTTCGATTGCGAAATGGTCCTGACGAACCGCAGGTTTTCGAGTTCCGTGGGCGAATCGAAAATCATCCTGCCAAGCCTGGGCGGGTGGTGAAGGGTAAGCAGTTACCGGCTTCGATGACGATAACGCCTCAGAATCTTTACGATGATGGGACGCTCAACGATGGTCGACGAGATCTTGCCATGCCGCGAGCCGTGATTGAGTGGATCGAAATGGAGGTGCCAGTTGTCGATGTGTGGCCTCCCGAGCATCACACGCAAATTTTATTCGATTCGTCGCTGCGTGCGAGCGATCCTCGGGCGTATGTTCGCGAGGTATTGGAGCGATTCATGTCGCGTGCCTACCGACGACCGGCAAACCAAGCAGAGGTGGAAAGATTCTTGGCGATCTACGATCTTGTTGAGCCGGAATTGGGGTCGATGGAAGCCGCCATGCGAGAAACATTGGCGATGGTCTTGGTGTCTCCGCAATTCCTGTATCACACCACTTCAGCGGACGAAGATTCGTTGCGAGGCTACGAACAAGCATCGAAGTTATCCTACTTTTTGTGGGGCAGCATGCCTGATCAAGAGTTGTTTGAACTGGCCGCCGATGGCAGGCTCGAAGATCAAGCCGTTGTCGAAGAACAGGTTCGGCGAATGTTAGCGGACCAGCGTTCGAGAGATTTCGTTGATAATTTTGCGACTCAATGGCTAAGTCTTCGAAAGTTGAAGACGGTGCCTGTCAATCGCGATTTGTTTCCCCGGTTTCTTTACTACGTTAGCGCAGGAGAGCGGCGTGGTACAGAGGTTCCTTACCGGCCGACAATCCGAGACCACATGCATGCTGAAACTGTCGGTTTTGTCGGTGAGTTGATTCGTCGCAACGCAAGTGTCTTAAATCTGCTCGATTCGGATTTCGCGTACCTGAACCAACCGCTTGCTGTGCATTATGGAGTTGATGGAGTGCAGGGGGATGCTTTGCGGCCCGTAACAATAAGGCCCGGACACCAATTGGGTGGATTGTTGACGCAGGGAGCGATCTTGATTGGCAACGGCACGGGTACTGCGCCGCACCCAATTTATCGAGCTGTTTGGCTACGCGAAGCGATTTTAGGCGATACCGTTCCTGCCCCACCGGCTGAGGTGCCTGCATTGAACGAATCAGTGGGGGAGTCTGCGGAAACCGCCTTCACGATCGCCGATCTGTTGCAACAGCATCGCAAACAGGAAAGCTGCAACGATTGTCATGCTCGCTTGGACCCCTGGGGAATCCCGTTCGAGCAATACAATGCCATTGGGCGTTTTCAGCCATCGGTTCCTGAGGCGGGGACTCGAGTCAGTGGGTTCAACCGACAGACCCACCAAGATTTGGTTGGATACAACGCGTATTTAAAATCAATTCACACAGTTTCGGTAGACGCGAAAGCTCGTTTGCCAGGCGGTTTCGTCGTCGATGGTATGCGAGAACTAAAGGATTACTTGCTTCACCATCGTCACGATGAAATCGTGGAGAATGTGCTCCGTCGGCTACTTAGTTACGCGATTGGTCGTGAGCTGACGTGGCGTGATCGTTTTGCAGTAGCCAAATTGATGGAGAGCAGTAAACAACGAGATTACAAATTTCAGGATCTAATCGTCTTG
>JAYZAR010000420.1:0-7151 GCA_036339635.1 Planctomycetota bacterium
GAAATATGTTTAATCTCAAAGCATTTGCTCTCGCCGTGGCACTGCTTGCTGCTGGTATCCCGTCTTGGGCTCAAGCCGTTTCTGATCAACTCGTTTTTCCGCCTGCGAATGGAAATCCGGATGCAAAACGAGTCGTATTGGTGGCCGGTGACGAAGAGTATCGTTCGGAAGAGTCGATGCCGATGCTTGGCAAACTACTAAGTCAGAAGCATGGATTCCATTGTACGGTCGTCTTTTCGTATTCCGCTGATGGATCTTATATCGATCCAAACAATCAGTCTGGATTGCGTGGATTGGAGTCGCTCGGTGATGCAGACCTGATGATCATTGGAACACGATTTCGCCGGCCCGCGACCGAAGAAGCGGCGCATGTCACTGAATTTCTAAACGCGGGCAAGCCGGTGATCGGAATTCGTACGGCCACGCACGCGTTTAATGGACAAGGTGATTTTGGTGGCGATATTTCGTTTTCCAAGTTTGGTCGGTTGGTGCTTGGTGAGCAGTGGGTCAATCATCATGGTCGACACAAACGAGAAGGTGCTCGGGGAGTGATTGAGCCAGGGAAACAAGCACATCCGATTTTGAATTCCGTTGCCGATGTCTTCGCGCTGAGTGATGTTTACGGCGTGATTCACCTGACCGATGCCGACAACATTTTGCTGCGGGCTGCCGTGACAGAGACACTTGATCCAGATTCAAAGAATGTTGCCGGTTCCAAGAACGACCCGATGCAGCCATTCGCTTGGCTGCACAACTATACCGGCCCGAATGGTACGAGCGGCAAATCCTTCTGTACGACCGGCGGGGCATCGGTCGATTTCTTGAGTGAAGATCTGCGACGATTGATTGTCAATGCCTCGTATTATCTCACCGGTCGAACCGTACCGGACGAGGCGGATGTCGAGTTCGTTGATCCGTTCAAACCGAGTTTCTACGGGTTCATTCGTGAAAAAGATTATTGGAAAAACGCGAATATGCAACCGTCCGACTATGGGTTGGGCAAAGTGCCGGAAATGCCTGACCCGGCCGGCACGCCTGTTTGGAAAATCGAAGACGCCAAGCCCGAGGGTTAGTCTGCACCGAGAGCATCAACGTCTTGTTCACTGTAGCTGCGGAGAGAGCATCTGTGGGGACGCTGATACTAACAGAATCTAAAATGTCGTCACCAGACGCGAAAGCTAGGTGGCAGGATTGGAAAAGTTTTCACTCAGGAACAAGTAAAAACGGATGCCATCGTCATTGCCCGTAATTGATGCCGGATTGCCAGAGGGGCTTGTTCAACCTTTTTGCGACAAGGTTCTGCAATTTGGTGAGCCGCTGCTGCGAACCCAGGTTAAAGATGTGCAAATCAATTTGGGTAAGCTTTGTAACCAGACCTGCACGCACTGTCACGTCGATGCTGGGCCAACGCGAAAACGCGAGAATATGAATCGGGCGACCGCTGAGCGGATCATGGAATTGGTCCTTGGTTGTGACTTCGTCGAGACGATTGATTTGACGGGCGGCGCCCCTGAATTGAATCCCAATTTTCGTGACTTCGTCGAGCGATTCCGTTCAGCAGGTAAAGATGTCATCGATCGTTGTAATCTGACAATTCTGTCAGAGCCTGGCCAGGAATCGCTTGCAGATTTTTTAGCAGAACAGCAGGTCGCGGTTGTCGCTTCGTTGCCTTGTTATCTGGAGGATAACGTTGACTCACAGCGTGGAAATGGTGTCTTTCAGCGAAGCATCGCGGAACTACAGCGATTGAATGAACTTGGTTATGGAGTCTCCGAAGGTCGCTTGAAACTCGATTTGGTGTTCAACCCAACAGGGCCTTCGCTCCCGCCCGATCAAGCCGCTTTGGAGGCCGACTACAAGCGTGAATTGCAGAGTCGTTACGGCATTCAATTTGATCGGTTACTGACGATCACGAACATTCCGATTAGAAGATATGCTGGCTACCTTCGCAAACGTGGGCAACTAGAGCAATACATGACTCTGCTGGAGCAGAATTTTAATCCTCGGGCGCTCAGTGGGGTGATGTGTCGATCCATGTTATCGATCGGTTGGGATGGGCAGATTTACGATTGCGATTTCAACCAGATGCTTGACGCACCGATTTGTGAGGTAGTGGAAAGCGTCACCGTTGACGGTGCTTCGATTTCAAATGCTTCGCCGGAACGTGGAGCAGCGGATGTTTGGAAGATTGAGAGTCTTGAATCTTTTTTGGGGCAACGAATCCGGACGGCTGATCATTGCTACGGGTGCACGGCAGGGGCTGGCAGTAGTTGTGGTGGCGTTGTGGTGACGGATTAAGGACTCGAATACGAATCGTTTTTGTTGACACAAGGGAAGGATCGCAGGAGAAACTCATGGCGAATGTCTACGACACGGAAAAAGCAGTGCGAGACCGATACTCGAATGCTGCGGAGGAGAGAGAGGTACAGCTTTGCTGTCCTGTCGATTATGACGCGACTTACCTGAAAGTGATTCCTCAAGAGGTCATCGAACGTGACTACGGATGCGGTGATCCATCGAAGTATGTTCGTTCAGGCGAAACCGTCCTCGATTTAGGAAGTGGCGGAGGCAAAATCTGCTTCATTGCCTCGCAGGTAGTAGGGGCCGAGGGGCGAGTGATCGGGGTTGATATGAATGACACGATGCTTGACCTCGCGAGATCAAGTCAGGGAACTGTTGCGGAGGCCATTGGCTATGACAATATTCAGTTCTTGAAGGGAAGGATCCAGGAGCTCGCAATTGATCGCGATCGTGTGGAATCCTTCTTGGTGGAAAATCCAGTTCAAGATGAACCAGGACTACAACGACTCGAAGCATTTTTGCACCAGATGCGAGCTAATGAGCCGATGATTGCTGACGATTCAATTGATGTGGTCGTCAGTAATTGTGTTTTGAATTTGGTTGACGAGTCAGAAAAAGAACAGCTGTTTGATGAGATTTACCGTGTGCTCAAGCCGGGTGGGCGAGCGGTGATCAGTGATATTGTGAGTGACGAAACAGTTCCCACACACTTGCAGAAGGACGCTGAACTGTGGAGCGGTTGCATTTCCGGGGCGTTTCAGGAGTCCGGTTTTTTGGAAGCATTCGAGCGGGCTGGATTTTACGGTGTGGAGATGCCGATCCTGCAGGCCGATCCTTGGCAGACGGTCGAGGGGATTGAGTTTCGGTCGGCAACCGTGATCGCCTACAAAGGCAAGGAGGGACCATGTGACGATTATCATGAGGCCGTCATTTATAAAGGTCCATTTTCAGAAGTAATTGATGACGATGGACACCGCTTCCAACGCGGAGTACGAACGGCGGTCTGTCGCAAAACGTTTCAAATCATGAGTCGGCCGCCCTACCAGGATTTCTTTATCCCATTTGAGCCGCGGACACCTGTTGCCGATGATGATGCACAGCCGATGGAGTGCGGTGGCCACTTGCGTTCGCCACGGGTAACAAAAGGAAAGGATTTTAGATTGACTGTGATGGGTGACGATTGTTGTGGTCCAGATTGCTGTTGAGTTTTCAACCCTCAGGATAACAACTCCAATTCTCATTCACCGAGATTTCTGGCATGAATCACGCGCCTGATTTCGATTCGGATTCCGAAACGAGGCAGGGTAACACCGTCGCGTAACAAGCTTTGCAAGTAGATGAAGTCTTCGAGCAGGAAAAGATGCAGCAAAGAACGATTCACGCCTTTCTTGTTTTTCGGTAACTTGGCCGTGGCGGAATAGCGGTTGTTTATGAAGCAGATGAATTGTCATTCAACCGTCATGTTGCTTTGAAGGTGCTGCCGTTTGGTTTTCAACCTCTGGTCGACACTCAAGTCAACATCGTCGAATTTTTGCCAGATGGGAAGGTCCTCGTTGCAGGTAACCGTTTTGACAACGAGTTAAAATCTGGCGTATCGACACGTGGCAGGAAGTTGAATCTTTGGTCGCCGATGGTTGTGACGATCTCGGCTTTTCTTCCAATGGCAGGCGGTTCCCTTTCTGTGATGGTCGTGATGCGGTTCTGTGGGACGTTGAAAAGTGGGGGTCTAAGCCGACCTTTTCCAGAGCATTTGATCACGGTTCATCGGCCGGTGTTCTCAACAGATGGGCGATTGCCAGTCACCGCATGTGAAGCTCGAAAACTTCGAGCGTGGAATCCGGATACCGGCGCCCATTACGAACCATTGTTGGGCACACGAGTTCCATACGGAAGGTGGTTTTTTTGCCTGATGGTCAATCATTGATGTCGGGAAATGGTGAAGGCGTCACCAAAAACTGGAATCAGGCAACCGATTATGAGCTTTTGTCTTTGCCGCGTCTGCAAGGATCTTTTGAGCGAGTTTCCTTCGATCCGGACGGGGAAGCTCTGGTGGCGATGACCGTGGTGGGAAGTATGCATGTATTTGAAGGTGTATCAAAACCGGACGATTCGCAGGCGAATGGTTTCGATCGTCCACCTAAGAGGTCTCCGCCCCTGAATTTTTCGAGACTGCGGCAGAATGATTCCTAGCCGGGTCGGCTCGTTCACGTGTTTGTCAGAGATGGCCGTGAGGATTACGACTGCAGTTTGGGGATGTTCGCGATTCCGATTGGCAGCCGGTTGATTGGTGCGCTACGACCACTTGTTTTCAGCCGCTCTAATAACGTCTTCATCTCGATTCGTTTGGCTTCCTGTTCGTCAAATAGATTGGTCGTCTCACCTGGATCTCGTTCAAGATCATACAACTGGCCGGGGGCATCGGGAGCGTGATCAGCAATCGCGTATTTCAATAAGGAGCCTTTTGAATAGTTGTTGCCACCTGATCCTGGGTGATCGCAGTATTTCCAATTGCCTTGCCGGAGCTGGAATTCACCTCGGAAACTCTGCGTCAAAAGGTGAGGGCGAATGGAGGTTTTTGGATCTTGCGATCCTAGCATCGCCGGCAACATATCAAAACTATCGGTGGCTGCATCATCGGGAAGTTGATAGCCAACAACTGAGGCAAGCGTTGCAAAGATGTCAGTGGTATTCGTCATCTGATCACAAACTTGTTGGGCAGGAATTCGGCCGGGCCAGCGGGCAATGAAGGGAACGCGATGACCGCCTTCCCAAGCATCGCGTTTCATGCCCCGCCATCCGCCGGCAGCATCGTGGTGATGGTCCTGACGCATCCAGTCAACATGCACGGTCTCGGGTCCATTGTCAGCATTAAATAGAACGAGTGTTTCTTGATCGATGCCCAATTTGGCAACGAGATCAAGCACGCGACCAACGATCACATCAAGTTCCCAAACGAAATCACCGCGGGGCCCTGCTTTGGTCGCACCGTTGAATTCAGCGGCGGGTAGTACTGGAGCGTGGGCGATCTGCGTCGATAGAACTGCAAAGAAAGGCTGGTCGGGTGTCTTTCTTCGATGTTGTTCGATGAAGTTTCGTGTTTTTTCAAAGAACAACAGGTCTGCCTCGACAAACTTATAGCCGGGGGCTACCCATCCTTCATCGTTATCCCAACGCCACTTGCCACCCGGGTTGGGTAGGTTGGATCGTTGGTGGCGATGATCTGCCGGCACAGGGACCAAACCATTTTCGATGTAAATGTACAGTGGATCGGTTGTAGGACAATTCGGCGTTACAAAGGATTCATCAAACCCTCGCGCGTTTGGGCCGTCGGGCAGCGGGGTGCTCTTTTCGTAATCGATCAACAATGAGTTTTTAAATCCGCCACGCAGACGTTCGCCATTCTTATCTCTCCAGGTGAGGCCAACATGCCACTTTCCGAATACCCCTGTTCGATAACCTTTTTCTTGCAACATTTGGCCGAGCGTTAAAGTGCCTGGCTTTAAATAGCTCGGTCCACTGGGGCCTTCGAACGCGCCACCACCACCTCCAGTCGATCGGTAGATTTGTTGGCCGGAATACAAGCCATACCGTGATGGTGAGCAAATGGTGGATGGGCTGTGTGCATCGGTAAACCGAATCCCCTCTGCCGCCATACGGTCAAGTCGCGGTGTTTTGTAAGCACATTCTGTGTCGTAGCAAGAAAGATCTCCGTAGCCGAGTTCATCTGCATAAATAATGATGATGTTTGGCAATGATGGTTCGGCAGCTGTGGACGCGGGCAGACGGACGAATCCACATTGCAGGATGAACAGGATCGCAATGGCGAATAAGGGCAGCACACTTGATCTGATTTTTGATGGACTCATTCGCTTCAGTTGGTTGGTGTTTCAGGTTCAGTTCGTTCGTGCGGAATCTCGGTGTGTTCGGTCGTCATGCCCTGCCGCGCAAACCAATTACGCGTCGGGATTTTCGCTGGTGGTTCGTCTGCTCCTGTTGCTCAGCCGATAGTCTATCATTCAAATCCCTTCGGGATTTGTGATTTCGTATTCGTTCTCTATGGAAACAATGTGCCCCCGATAAAGCGATCAATGATCACGTCCAAATTACGATTGGCATTGTCATTGGCTCTGTTGTTGGTTCCGCTGGGTTTGTTATTTACCGCGGATATTCCTCTCGATTTACCCCTGCCCGATGGAAAACCGGGTAGTTTTAGCCAGGCGGTTTAGGTTTACATTCTGGCGGGCCAATCGAATATGGTTGGGATGGGGGATCTCAGCGGGTCTCGACCACTCTCTCCCAGTATTTTTCTATCAGCTGATCCAAATGTGATTGCAGGAAGGATGCCTGTGAGCGGGTCGGCGGTCGCGAAGCACGGGATCTATCAGTCGACGGATATCGATGCGGAGTCAGGTGCAACCGTACGTCTGTATCGCGGCGAACTCAATCTGACGGCAGACTATTCATTATTGATACCGGTAAAAACGACGACGGTTGCGTTGGGGACCGTTTCGGCAAAGTTGATTTCCGCCGAATTTTCACACACCGGCGTTGCGACCGCGTTGATTGATGTGCCGGCGATCGGCCGCTACCAAGTGCATGCTGGATTCGGGGATAGTTCTTACGCTGTCGTTCTGCTTGATGGTCAGCCGGTTTATCGCCGTGATTTTGGTGAGAGTGCTGATCTCGAGACCGGGTTTTGGAGCAGGGTAAGCGTTACCCGATTTCGATTCGATATCGGAAAGGTGGTTCAGAAGCCTTCTGGAGCGAACAGGTCGAACTTGAAGGCAAGTGCGATCTCGAAACAGTCGTCAAGAAAGATGGTAAGTTCCCATATCTCATCGATCAGTCGT